>CAJEYI010000015.1 GCA_903994795.1 uncultured bacterium | reverse complement strand
GAAATGTAGAAATGCACAAAGGCAGAAATGTCTGCCAAATTTAGATGCACAAGTGAGATAGATGGCTCATTTTGAATGACACGATTAATCCACACTTCCCTACCAACTCCCCAAAGCGAGACCACAAAAGCCACCACAGAGAGCGCAGTCGTCGTAAGAAACATCTGAAATACGTGAATTGCTCGCACACGACCCATCACAATAGTTTTTATATTATTTAGTTCCGTCATATAGCATTGCTTGTTTGAATAATTTCTTTGCGCGATGCACACGCGTCTTCACGGCACTCACAGTTGAACCCTCACTTGTGGCAATTTCTTCCTGCGACCTCCCTTCGATAAATTGCAGCCGGAGGATTCGTGATGCTGACTCTGGAATCCTTGAGAAGGCCACGAGCACTTCATCTCGGAGTGATAAATTCTCCATGAAAGCCGTTTCGTCAGGAAGTCGCTCAAATGTCTCAGGCTCAAGATCCATCGTGCGGCCACGAAGCTTCTTGAGTTTCTGGTACCGAGTGAAGGCAAGCCGTATGAGAATGGCATACGCCCATGAGGTGAAGCTCGCTCCCTCTTGTGGTTTGTATCTATCCGCATACACATACAGACGCGTGAAGGTGTCTTGGACTATTTCCTCTGCGTCTTCTTTGCTGTAGAGGATAGTTCGCGCCTTCCGAAGGAAGGCGGCTTCATATCGATCCACCAGAATCGCAAAGAGTTCAGGATTTGTTCGTGAAGCTTCCAATACTTCGCTGTCGGACAGCGTATCTGCCATTTCCTTAAGCTCCAACGCCAATTCGGCTTTGTGGTTTACCTCTCGCATTATGTCATGTATCATACCCTGTATTGGCCTATTTCGGGCATTTTTTATAACCACGAAGCGGTCGTATTAGTTTCTTCTAGATAAACACTTAACAAAATACCTATGGCAATCCTCTCATACAATGAAATCGTTCAGAAAAAGGTCATCGAATACAACAACGAACCATACGAAGTCCTTTCTTCGCACGTCTTCCGCATGCAGCAGCGTAAGCCAGTGAACCAAACCAAGCTCCGTCACCTCATCTCTGGCAAAGTAACCGAGATATCCTTTCACCAGAACGAAAGCGTTCCTGAAGCAGATATTGATACAATGGAAGCAGCATACCTTTACACAAATAAGGGTGAGTCGTGGTTCGCTGAGAACGGAAACGCAAAGAACCGTTTCGCCTTCCCCGAAGACATGGTGCACGACAAGGTACAGTGGCTAAAATCAAACTCGATCGTGAGTGTTATGACTTACAAAGAAAAACCAGCCACCATTTCAATTCCAATTAAGATTGACCTAAAGGTAACAGACGCACCTCCTGCAGTTAAAGGTGATACTGCGACAGGCGGAAGCAAGCTGGTAACTCTCGAATCAGGAGCAACAATTCTCACTCCCCTATTCATTAATGAAGGCGACGTGCTTCGCATCAACTCTGAGACTGGTGAGTACGTGGAGCGCGTAGAGAAGGCGTAAGGAAACAAGGGATTTACAATAGCAACATAGGGGGTTTACAATGCGCATTTTGGGGGTTGACAATCATTTTGTAGCCAAAAACAACAAAGCTCCTCAAGCGGAGCTTTGTTGTTACCTTGGTTCGTAAAACTAAGAAGCCAAGTACGGAAGAAGTCCCATGAATCGAGCACGCTTGATAGCGAGTGCGATTTCGCGCTGCTTCTGTGCAGTCATTCCTGTGCGCTTCTTTCCGATAATCTTAGCGTGAGGGTTTGTGAAAAGCTTTAGGTACGCAATATCCTTGTAATCAACAAACTTCTTGTGCTCTATTTCTTCTCGTTCTGCTTGATGTGCCATATAGATTTAATTAATGTGTTTCGGTATTAAAAAGGAATGTCTTCCGGGTTAATTTCGTCATCAGGATACTGAATGCCGTTTCCTTCTCCCATTGAGCCTGAGCCACTATCCATTCCGCTTATCTCAGGCATACCTGCTTCTGCTGCCTGTACACTTCCTGCTGGTGCTGAAGCACCTCCCTCTCGTGGTCCTCCAGTTCCTGCAGGACCGAATTGGAAGTTATCAACAACGATCTCAGTGCGATAGTTCTTCTTGCCATCTGCTTCCCATGAGCGAGTCTGAAGGCGACCTTCGATGAATAGTGGACGACCCTTCTTCATGTACTGTCCAATAACCTCAGCCTGTCGAGCAAATGCTACGACGTTGTGGTACTCAACTAGTTCCTGTTTTCGGCCCTCCTTGTCTGTGTAGCTACGATTAGTAGCGAGGGAGAAGTTTGCAACCTGCTGTCCTGACGGAAGTGCGCGAACTTCTGGATCGCGTGTGAGATTTCCGTATAGTAGGACTTTGTTCAGGTACATAGTAGTTTTTGTGAAGAATAATTACTTAGAATTATACTGTCGCTCCAGCTTCCTTCAAAGCTGCGTCGAGCTCAACATCTGCATCTTCCTCAACTGGCTCTTCTTCAGGAACCTTGAGGTAGAACTCCTGCATTTCTGAAGCGTGCTTTGCAGCTTCTCTTGTAGTGCGGAGATCGATAAATCGTACGATGCGAGTGTCAGACTTTACTGCTTCGTTTACTGCGTCATGCACAGTATTGTCAGCCTCGTATGCAATCCATGAGAAGAAAGAAGAGTTAAAATCACGTCGTCCTGTAGTGTCCATTCGTGAAATTGTGTAGGCAAGTTGAATCTTCTGTGGAAGACCCTCTGCAACCACCTCCCCACCCTTTGTAATTACGGCCTTAATGGCTTCGTATGCCTTCTTTGCCTCTTCCTGAGGAAGTTCACCGTCTATATGAAAACCAAGCTCATAAACGCGAGATTCTGCGCCATCTAGTAGTTCTTCTGTGTCTGTAGCCATAATAGCCAGATACTAGCACGAGATTTTAGGGTCTGCAAGAAAATCCCTGTCTCCTAGCTATAAGGGAAACTTAAAAAGTCGGGCAGAATTGCCCAAAAGCGCCTTTCTGACCTCCTCTGGGTCTTCCCTACGGATTTCGGCTATCCTTTGCGCGACATTTCGCACTGCAGTTGGCTCGTTTCGCTTTCCTCTGTTTGGAGCCGGAGCGACGTATGGAGAGTCGGTTTCTGAGAGTAAGTTCGTGATAGGCACGTACTGAATGACTTCGTCGTAGTCGGTGCTAAAGGTAATGACGGCGGTGTAGGACATGGTGAAGTCGAGCTCTACGAACTGCCGAGCTTCGTCCACTCCTCCGACGAAGAAATGCATGTCGCCCTTAAGCCAGTCTCCGTACTCGCGCTTCTTGGAGCGAATCATATCAAGCGTATCGCTATAGGCATCCTGTGAGCCCTTACTTGGTCGCGAATGAACCATAAGTGGCTTGTCGTACTTCACAGCAAGCTCGATTTGTTGCTCGAAGATATCTTTCTGAAGAGTTTTTGCATCCGGGTGCGCGCTTACGTCAGTACGGTAGTAATCGAGACCGCACTCGCCTATCGCGACAACCTCCGGTTGTCGCGCCAACTCTTCAAACCTTTCCGCATTATATGGCTCGTCGGTGTCATTCGGATGGAGACCAACCGCTGCGTACATTTGAATATTTGAATCAGTTGCTCCATAGGTGCGTACGAGCTCAACTGCGTTTTCCGATGACTTAAAATCCACCCCCACTACGAGACCACCAACATCTACATCTTGCATTCGCTTCAAGACTTGGAAGCGATCTTCATCATATTCGGAAAGCTGTATGTGGCAGTGAGCGTCGAAGTATTTCATTAGTTTAAAATAACATACTCAAATTCAACGAAACTACATAGGGATGGTTGACTTTAATTCATACCAAAAGTAGTATATAGGTATGAATACAAAAACAACCATCACTTTTAAAACTGACAAGAAACTCCGCGACCAAGCAAAGAAAGTTGCGAGTGATCTCGGTATTCCCCTCACCACCGTCATAAATGCTCAATTGGCTGAGTTTGTTCGAGAGAGATCATTTAGTGTTTCTGCATACCCTCGTGTCAAAGACACAAAGATGGAAATGTGGAAAAAGATGGGTGAAGAGATTCGAAATAATCCAAGTGAAACTAGCGTTGAAGACATTACTGACTTTATAAAAGAACTTCGAGCATGAATATAGTTTTCCAAACGCACTTAAAGAAAAAGCTACTGAGACTTCCGAAAAAAGTACGCTTCGCTTTGGCAAAACGTTTGGAGATATTTAAATCAAATCAATTCGATACAATTCTCAATAACCACCCTCTTCAGGGTACATACCAAGGCTTTAGAAGTATTAATATCACGGGTGATTATAGACTGATATTTCAAATCCTAAACTCTGAAACTATTGTTGTGTTTGATTTAGATACGCACCACAACTTATATGGGAGTTAATTTAAGAAAGTCGCGGGAATAGATTCTCTGGTTTTTTGTTTTCCTTAACTGCTTCGATAACTAACCTAGATGTTTCTGGCATAAACGGAGCGAGCTCGTATCCAATGCTAAATACTTCATTTACCAACAATTGAATTTGTTCTTGTCCTTTCTGTAAATCCTCCTTCACGGTGTTGAATGGTTTTTCGTTTTGAATTCTTTCATCGATCATGCCGATTCTTTCCCATATCTCATCGAGTGCTTTATTGAATTCAAAACCTTCAACATATTTCTGTGCATATGAATTTTGTATTAACCAATCTTTTTCTGGATCAATAGTTACGTGTGTCTCCGCGAGCTTCATCACTCGCGCCACTAAATTCCCCAAACCATTCACAAGATGCGCCGTGTACCACTCATCGAGCTTTTCCCATGTGACGTCTGAGTCGTCTGTAGGGTGGACGTGTCGCAGGAGGAAGTAGCGCGTAGCTTCTACGCCGTACTTTTCAACAAGCTCGTATGGACCAATGACGTTCCCTAAGCTCTTGCTCATCCTCTGTCCACCAGAATTTATAAATCCGTGATAGAAGACTTTGTCTGTCGTCGGAACATCCGCAGACATAAGCATTGCTTGCCACATGATGGACTGGAATCGCACCTGATCCTTCCCTGCAGTCTGAAGAGTCTCACTGTCTTCCCAGAATTTATGGAAGAGTCCTTCTGCGTCATCCGGCCAACCAAGTACTGAGATGTAGTTCGTAAGTGCATCGAACCACACATACATCACTTGGGTATCATCTCCAGGAATTGGAATACCCCACGATAGCCGAGCTTTATCTCGTGAAATACTAAAGTCTTCGAGACCTGCCTGCACGAAGTTCAATGCTTCAAGTCTTCGCCATTCGGGGAATATGTGTGAAGCATCAGAAAGATATTCTTCGAGCTTCTGCCGATACTTTGAGAGTCTGAAGAAATAATTTTCTTCAGTAACTTCTTCTGGCTTAAGGTTTGGATGAATTACACAATGCCCATCGTCTGTTAAATCTTTTTCGGTCTTATATGCTTCACAACCCACACAATACAGACCTGTGTAGCTCTTTTTATAAATATCACTTTCCGTCTCACCATCCTTTAGTGCTGCACATCTCCGCCACATTTCTTGTGCTGCTGCATAGTGCTTGGGGTCGGTAGTACGAATGAACGCATCAGTTGAAAGTGAAAGCAATTCTTTCAGCTTCTTCATTTCGCCTGAGTAGTGGTCGACGTATTCTTGTACAGTCTTCCCTGCCTTGAGTGCTGCTTCATAAATCTTCTGTCCGTGTTCGTCGGTACCAGTTGTGAAAAAGACATCGTCACCTTGAGCGCGCCATGTCCGCGCAAGTACATCAGCCTGCACAAATTCCACTGCATGTCCTATATGCGGCTCACCGTTCACGTACGGGAGCGTTGTTGTGATGTATTTATTCATACTATGTTTTTGATGAACTCTCACTTGCGAGTCGGTGCTTGCGTTTCTCAAAGTCAGAGAGTGCTTCTCGAAGCACTGCAGCTAGTGGAACTGCGAGCAATACCCCAAGGAACCCTGCAAGATCCCCACCAGCAATAATTGCGATAAGCACAAGAAGTGGGGGCACGCCGACAACCTTCTTCACTATAAGCGGATGAATGAGTGTACCCTCAAACTGATTCACCACAATAAAGAGCCCAGCAACATACACTGCTGGAATGAGACCACCTGCTGAATATGCAATAAGCGCAGCTGGAAATCCTGCGATAAATGAGCCGAAGATTGGGATGATTTCTGCAATTGCCGTGAATACTGCTATAAGTAGCGCGTCCGGGATACGGAGAAGAACAAGCCCGAGATAGATGGTGATTGCGACGATTACAGAGAGAAGCAATTGTCCCTGCATCCACTGACCAATCTTCTTCTGTGCGCGATGCCAAAGACTGATTACGTAATTCTCATACTCAGACGGTGTCACGAGCTTCAAGAAATCCTCAACTCCTGTTTCCTGAATTGCGAAATAAAATGAAAGTATGACCACAATGAAGAGTGAGAAAATCCCGCCAAAGAATGTTGAGATAAGTCGGAATGCGCCTTGAGAAGTGTCTGCAGAAAATGCAGAACGGAACTCAAGCAATGTATCGAAGAGTGACTGTGCTTGGTGCGTCGTGCCAAGAGTGTTTATGAGTGAGTTCCCACCGAGAGATGCCGGAATATTCAGCGTATTTAGGTATTGAGGTACGGTCGAGAGGAAATTCTCTGCATCAACGAGAATTGGTGGAAGAAAGAAATAAATAATTCCAAACAGTGAGCCGAATGTAAGCAGGTACATGAGCGACACCGCGACCACACGATGAATCTTCCGTTTTCGGAAAAAGATTACGCCTGGCTCGATCGCTGACGCAATGACCACTGCCGTGAGCACGAGCAGAATTAAGCCACGTAATGTCCACGCGACATATGCACCTACCCCGATAAGCAGCACAGTCAAAATAGTTCCCACGCTTATAGAAACGTTGATTTTCTTATCCATATACCAATAGTATCACCTCTAACTAACTGCCTGTCGAATCTTCTCCTCGACCTCGGCGATTGTGAGGCGTTCTTGAGTACCAGTGTCTCTGTCTCGTAGAGTAACGGTATTTAGGAGTTCGGGGTTCTCACCTAGAGTGTCGAAGTCGATTGTAATGCAGAACGGTGTGCCGATTTCATCTTGACGACGATATCGCTTTCCAATGTTTCCATTATCGTCCCAAGCAATTACCGGATGGACCTTCTTGAGTGCCGCACGAACCTCTCGAGCCTTCTCGACAAGCTCTGGCTTGTTTTTCAAGAGCGGCGAGACCATTGCTTTAATAGGTGCGAGCTTTGGATTAAATTTTAGAACAACACGCTTGTCACCACCCATTTCGTCTTCATGATACGCATCTGAAAGAATCATGAGCATAGTTCTGTCGAGGCCAACAGATGTCTCAACAACATGCGGCAAGAAACGCTCCTTTGTTTCTTCATTGTATACACTCAAATCAACGCCCGAGAATTGCTGGTGCTGTGTGAGATCATAATTTCCACGATAGTGAATACCTTCAAGTTCTCCCCAGCCGAACGGATACTCATACTCTATGTCACACGCGTCTTTTGCATAAAAGACTAAATTCTCATGCTGTTTAAAGCGAAGCTTGTCAGGGTTTATTCCAAGAGAGAGATAATAGTTCATGCGTTCTTCTTTCCATGCAGCGAAATCTGCACGAGCTTCGCTTTCTGGCGTGAAGTACTGCATTTCCATCTGCTCGAATTCCCGTTTTCGGAAAAGGAACTGTCGAGGACTAATTTCATTTCGAAACGCCTTTCCTACCTGCGCAATACCGAATGGCACAGAATAAAACCCAGTGTCGAGTACGTTCTTGAAGTTTATATAAATACCCTGTGCTGTTTCTCCTCGAAGGTACGACTGTGTGTCCCCTTCTTCAAACATGCCGAGGCTTGTCGTTGCAAGCAAGTTTTTTGCAGTCACTGCGCCGAAATCTTTCTTTCCGCAATTCGGACACGTGAGATTCTTTCGGTGCTCATCGAAAAGTTCGTTGAGCTCTTTTTCACTCATCTTTTCGTCTGCTGTCACACCTATTGCTTCAAGCACATGGTCTGCTCGATGTTTCGTGTGACATGCTTTGCACAGTACGAGTGGATCAGAAAATCCTGACACATGCCCGCTTGCCTCCCACACCTTTCCAGATGTAACTATGCTCGAATCGAGCTGAGCCATGTTGTCGTGCTCCTGCATAGAGCGAGTCCAAAGATCTACAATATTCTTCCGGAGTGCAACACCCAGCGGGCCAAAATCATACGTTCCTGCAAACCCACCGTAGATCTCTGATCCAGGGAAGATAAAGCCTCGGCGCTTAGTAAGGGCAACAATTGATTCGAGTGACATATACTATTTGTACCTTTAATTTCCCACTGTGCCAAATGATTGCTTGTATGCAGGATCAGTTGCAGCTTGAGTCGTGAGTGCAGGAGCAGTGTTCCCTACCTGCGTCGTTGTGAAGCGATCAGTCCCAGTAAGCGTCTGATTTCCTACCAAAATTGGACTCGACTGGCTCTGCGAAACACTCGGCGTGAATGAAATTTGGAATGCTACTGAGGCCGGATGAGTGAGTGCGCCAGCGGGAACATCTCCAACTTTCCATGTAACAGTTCGAGACGAGCTGTCGTACGTTATTGTACCGTCTGACGGACTGGCGGCTCCGGTAAATGTCACGTATGGCGGAAGTATCATGGTTGCAGTTGCACCCCCCACCGAATTCACCGTATTTGTGACTGCTAATTGTACGGTGTATGTCGTCGCCGTGTTTGGAACCGGTGGCCATGGACCTGTATTCTTGAATGGTCCGGCAGAATACAAAATCCTGCTTGCAAGCTGTAGGTCTGTTGAGACCTTCACAGTGTGCACAAGTGTGCTCGTAATACTTTCTGCTGAGCCTCCCGTAGGAAGTCCAGCAATCGATACGGCAAGTTGTATTGTGGGGTTTCGTAGGGCAGCGAGTGCAGCTCCTGACTTCGTACTAAAGGTAAAGTTTCCAGATCCAGTGTCTCCGGGATTAAGTACATTAGAAGTGTTTGCAGTTTGAGAACTAAAGAGGATCGAATTCTTTGAAGAATCATAATATCCGCTGTATGCGTTTACCGTTCGGGGGTCGAGTGCATTTCCCGTAAGACTCACAGTGATTTGTGGATCTGAAATTGACGCACTGAGCGTATTCACCCATGAGACGAGGCTTGAAACTGTTTTTCCACTGCTCACAACCGTAGGATCTGTACTCTCGTGATTTAGAGATAGTGAGACTGCAAGGAACGGTTTCGCAATGAGTATTGACGAAGACTGACTTGCGTATGCAAGACCGAGACTTGCGGTGCCATCCGTGTTCTGAGTGCCAGCAGTAAATTGGAAGTCTCGTTGGTCTTTCTCGACACCAGTCAGCGTGCCCGTGATAGTGATTGTTCGCTCCTCCCCAGGGGCAAGAGTGCCCAGCGCAAAGAACGTCGTGCTTGGAGCTATGGTCGAAAGTTTCTTCACTGTTCCAGTTTTCTGAGTGGAATTAGAGCTGATATTTTGTACGGCAAATCCAAATGGGTACTGGGCATTCACTGCAACATTCGTTAGTGGTGTTGTTGCGTTTGAACGAATTGTAAGAACAACATCAAACGGCTGTCCTGACGCAACGCTATCTGTTGCTTGGGCATCAATCGTAATCGGAGAGCTTGTAATTGTGTAGCCGAAACTTTGTGACTTTTCGTAGACGGCATTTGAGTTTGCTGTGTGGTAGTGAAATGTAATCGGCACATTCACTGTTTGGTTCACGCTACCAAAAAGCACAGCCTGTGCCGTGCGAGTGATAGTACCCCCAGCAGGGATTGTGCCGATAGTATTTGTGTAGCGCGTGAGAGGCTGAGTCACATTATCGGGTGAACGAGTGCCGTCTGGGAAATCTATAGCTATGTCCGCATTTGTAATTGCAGCTGGGTTTTTATTTTGGATTGTCACCACGAGCGGAATCGAAGAACCGCTAGAAATAGAGGTCGGACCTTGGATAGTAATAATGACGTTGTCATTCGTAACAGTTCGTACTCCTCCCCAGAAAAAATACGCAGCAATACCTCCCGCCACTACAAAGAACGCTACGGCGAAGCCTAGAAATATAAGTGTCCACGAAATCGGTTTCTTTGGTGGAGGTGGTAGCGGTGGAGCCCATGCCGAAGGCTCTGTATGTGGAATTTGTGATTCTCGCGTAGAATCGTGCACTTGGAGTGTTGGTTCGGAAAATGCTTGCGGGGCTTTTGTAGAATACAGACGTGAACGTAACTGCTCGAGCGAGCTGTTGTCTTCGTTTAGTACATCGTCCTGTGCCATGTACAGAATTATAACGCATGAAGTGTCTTCTAAAGACCAGATGCTGCAATGCCTTTGTTTATACGAGCTATGTAGTCGGCTCTTTGTGCAATGACGCTTGCAAGTGTTTCTGGAGAATAGTCTCCTGCGAGACCTCCAGGAATATCTCCGGCATCAACGCCGAGTGCGTGAAGTATGCGGAGTGCCGCAAGGCACTCCGCTGCGTCTGCTTCTTCTTCGAGTCTGTTGCCATCAAACTCACCCTCTTTAAATGCACTGTTTTCATGTTCGCTCTGTTGTGCAAGTACATGCAGAAGCCCTAGAAAGATTGTATAGAAAATTGTACTAGCTTCAGCAGATTCGCCATGCACAAGTCGGAGAAGGAGTGTGGTGATGCGCCCGGCGCGCAAGCGCGCCGGGCGTGACAGTTTCGCAAACCAGTCAGTTGTATGCAGTGCTCCAGCAAACATCCAGCCAACCTTCCCTCGCAGAAGCATCACATCGCACTCTACAAACGTCTGCAACGCACTCGCCATCTTTGCTCCAGGCTTTCGTACTCCTTGTGCGCGTGCACGAACAAGCCCCACATCAGTTGTGAGAAGTGTAATAAGCGCACTCGCTTCTGAGAGTGGCGTACGTGAGAGAACTATAGCTGGCGTTGCGTATTTGTGACGCATCTAAGCATTATATGCGAGAAATGCTGAATGCGGCGGCACCTATTGAGAACGTCACGGCTGTTGCGCCATCGAGCACAGCATCACTGTATGTCACCTCAGAGACACCAGAAATTGATTGTCCCTCTAGTATTGCTCGCGCATACTCAGAAATCGTAACGGAAACTGTGTCTTGTTGTGTGAGTCCTAACTCTTTTCGAGCCTCAGCAAGTGCCCGCATGAATTCGCGCATGTCCCCTTCTCGGATGAGCTCAGGTGTGAGCCCAGTGTCGAGTGACATTTCTGTCGCACCGCCAACGACTTCTTTCACATTTAACTCATCGCAAACAATAGCTGCAAATTCTTCTGAAAGCTCTCCGGTGATCATCAGCTTCGCAAGCGGTTGTCGAACTTTTATTCCAGACTTCTGTCGAAGCATCAATGCCTCAGATGCAATGTCTCGTGTGCGCTGCATATCTGCAAGCAATGCATTTTGATCATATGAACCTTTCCTTACGGCCTCTGGCCACACTGCAAGATGTACACTTTCAGCATCACTCTCATTTCGTACAGACTGGAATACTTCTTCAGCAACGAATGGCATGACTGGCGCAATGCACTTCGAGAATTCTGTAAGCACGTAGCGAAGCGTTGCGAGCGCATACTGCTTGTCCTCTGCATCAGTTCCCTTCACGCGATCACGCGAACGACGCACATACCACGTAGAGAGATCTTCGATGAATTCGCGCATTGGGCGTGTAGCATGTGGGACATCGTACGCATCAAACGACGTCGTTGCATTTTCAATCACTTCAGCGAGCCTACTAAGTATCCATTTATCAAGAATATTTGGACTCATATGAACATCCGGAACTACTTTCTCCGCGAACTCTTGCTTGAAAAGGTCATAGAACGCCAAGACATTTCGAAGCATGTTCACCACACGATTCTGAATCTCTTTCACTTCGTCATCTTTAAAGTGTAGATCTTCAGCTTGCATAAGCACACTCGACATGAGGTAGTACCGGAAGGCATCAGCACTGAAGCGGTCGAAGAGTACGTATGGATCGGTATAGTTCTGCTTGCTCTTTGAGACTTTCTCACCATCTGCAGCAAGGAGTGTTCCTGTCGTAACAACATTCCTGAATGCTGCGCGGTCAAAGAGCGCGACGCTCATCGCGTGCATGTAGTAGAACCACGCACGAGTTTGCGCGATGTATTCAGAGACGAAATCTCCTGGAGCTCGTTTCTCGAATTCTTCTTTGTTTGCAAATGGATAGTTGTACTCCGCAAACGGCATTGCACCAGACTCCACCCAACAGTCCACAACTTCAGGAATACGAGTGAGCGGATTCCCTTCTTCGTCTTCAAGCTGGATTTGATCAATATATGGGAGATGGAAATCAAGCTCATAGTCTGCTGTGTGAGGAAGTGGCACGAAGTCGAGCTTCTCGATTTCTGCATAGTGTGGCATACCCGTTTTTACGGCCTTATATAGAGTACTTAACCTTGTACCCATAGCACTCTCTCGCAACAACCAGATTGGATCACCATGCGAGATTATAAGTATTGTCTGATTTTCATTCTTTGCTTCGAGCTCGTACAGAAACTCCCCTACTCGACGACGTACGTCTATGAAGTTTTCACCTCCTTCTGGGCGAATGGTGAAGCGTTCTTCCATATTCGCGAAGTATGTGTGGATCTCGTCCCATGTTTTTCCTTCCCATTCTCCAACACTAAATTCGCGCAGACGCTCATCAATCTCAATCTTTTCTACCGGAAAGCCGAGTGCCTCTGCAGCAAGTTGTGCGGTTTCTATGGTCCGTGCAAATGGCGATACGATAATTCGATCAAATTTCACGTGAGTAAATGCCTTCGCACTATCTTTTGCCTGCTGGATTCCTGTCTCGGTTAGGTGATTATGTGATGCGAGCTCAAAATCAGTACTGCTAGTTTTTGTGACATTTGCGTCGGCTTGTCCGTGGCGCATCGTGTAGTACGTGTTCCCGCTTTTCTTTGTGCGAGCCTTGAGCTCTTCTAGTGATCCAATAACCGTGACGCTTCCTTTTGCATCTTTCCAAATAGGTAGTGGTGTCGCCCAGAATCGATTACGAGAAATCGTCCAGTCAGGTGCAGTCTCCAAATTATGCTGGAATCGTCCATGCTTCAAGAAGTCAGGCATCCACGTAATGTCTTCGTTTGTTGCGAGCATGCGGTCTTTGATTTTCTGAATATTGATGAACCAGCTGGAGACGGCATTATAGAAAAGCGCCGTACCACAACGATAGCAATGCGGGTATGAGTGTGTGTATGAGTTCTTTGCAAAAAGCAGCCCTCGTGTCTCAAGATCTTCTTTAATATCTGTCTCTGCTTTCTTGAAATACTTTCCTTGGATAAATTCAGGAGCATCAATATTATATGTGCCATTTGCTGCGAGAAGCGGGACCATCGGCAACCCTTTTGCGAGTCCGAGTACGTAGTCATCCTCTCCATATATTACGGCCGTATGCACAACACCCGTACCGTCCTCTGCAGTCACAAAGTCTGCAGATACAACTTCCCACTTCTTCCCTGCTGCCGCTGCCACTTTCGCGATTTCGTAGAGTGGTTCGTATGACACACCGACCAGGTCGGCTCCAGTAAAGGTACGTTCAGATTTTTCAAATCCATTCTTTTCAGCAAGTTCTGGCGCAAGTATGAAGTGCTCGCCGTCTTTTTCATACATCGCATATTGCATTTCTGGTCCAACAGCAAGTGCGACGTTTCCAGGAAGCGTCCATGGAGTCGTGGTCCACGCCAGTATAAATGTATTCTCAGGGAGTCCGAGCTTTTCTCGTGAAGTGTCAGCTACTTTGAACTTCACGGTAGCGGCCTCTTCAGTTACGTCTTTGTACGTGTTATCCATCGCAATCTCAGCCTTTGCAAGTGGCGTCTCGCAATGCGGGCAATACATCAGAACCTTGCGACCCTCATAGAGGAGTCCCTTCTCGTGAATCTGCTTCAAGCTCCACCACACTGACTCCATGAATGTCGTGTCCATGGTCTTGTATGAATTATCAAAATCTACCCACCTCCCCATGCGATCGACATACACCTTCCAATCATGCACATACTCCAGCACCATGCTTCGTGCGGTTTCATTAAATTTCTCAATTCCCATCGCAAGAATTTCTTTCTTGTTTTTGAGTCCAAGTTTCTTTTCTACAACTGACTCAATTGGAAGGCCGTGAGTATCCCACCCCCATCGACGTCGCACGCGATATCCGCGCATTGTCTTGTATCGAGGAATGAGATCTTTCGAAACAGAAGCTAATAGTGATCCTGAGTGCGGAAGACCCGTTGCAAAAGGAGGGCCATCATAAAATACAAACTCGCCATTCGGAGCATCTTTTTCGAGAGACTTTTCAAAAATTCCCTGTTCTTTCCAGAAAAGCACTGTTTCCTCCTCTTTTTTAGCGGCCTCAGACTTCTCTACCGTTTCAAATAAAGCCGCTCGTTCAGCCTTTTTCTGTTCCTTTTCATTGTCTTTCATAGAATCTGCCATAGTCTCTCTATCCTATCGTTTACTAGCATAAAAAGAAACAGCCCAGGGTGCCGCCGATGCGACACTCCTGGACCATTGCGGTTACTTCCCGCCAGACTTCGCCCTGCGCTTGGCGGCTGGCGGTGCACACTTGTGGCGTTTCTGCGTTTTCCCGGCAGGACTCCGCCGTGGAGTCCTGGCCTGTAGGTTCAGGGTTACATCGATAAAGTCGTGTACGTACGACCTGGTCGAAAACTCACCGGTCCTGGCCTTACGCTGAACTTGCTCTCTATAATCTTGAGAAGCCTGCGCTTCGCACACTTGCGGTCGAGCATGCGCCCCAGCGAGCTTGAAAAACTTTTCAGGAGAGACGCTCAGCTTAGATCGAGCGGTGTGGAACATTTTCTCCCTTTTAGACCCCGCATCATTTGGCTGCCTGACTCTTTTACCCAAGGCGTTACCCCATTTTTTGGTTATCACGACCAACACCCTGCGTGTGGTCTGCGTTCGACAATACCGTTAATTACTCAAACAATCAAGACAATTCTTCTATTCCCTGTTTACATCTTCTCTGGGACTGGGATACCGAGGAGCGTGAGGCCATTGTGCATGGTAGTTACGAATGCTTTTGCAATCTCAATCTTTCTGTCTTCAAATTCTCCACCAATAATTCTGTTCTGTGCATAAAATGAATTCCACTCACTTGCGAGCTGTGTGAGGTATTGAACGACGGTGTGTGGAGCGAGAAAGTTTTGCGCATTCGTGACAACTTCGGGGAATCGTACGATGAGTCTTTCAATTGCCTGTACAGGAAATTCTCCTTCGCTCTCGACTCGTTCGTGCTCTGTCTCTGAGGCATTTGTAATGACTGACCGAGCACGCACAAGCGCATACTGCAGATATGGACCAGAGTCACCATCAAGCGAGAGTGACTTCTCAGGATCAAAGATGATGTTCTGCCCTGGGGCACTGCGCAGCAGGATGTATTTAATTGCACCAATCGCTACCTGCTCTGCCGCAAGCGGGTTTTCGTTTCTCTCGAGCGCAGTTTCAATCATTTCTTTAATGAGTTCTGACGCTGTGATGATGTTTCCTTTTCGAGAAGACATCTTCCCCGTCGTGAGCTGAAGGAGACCGTGCGCGATGTGTCGAGTTTTTACTGCGAGAGCGGGATTTATTTCACTGAGTGCAGCGAGGACAACTTTGAAATGTCCCACCTGCTCGACTGCCGTTGTGATAATCACTTCGTCTGTCGGAATCTGCATCTCCTTTAGGAAGGCGAGTCCGATGTCTTTCGTCTCGTATGTGGGATTGCCACGAGACGTTATGAATACAAGAGTGAAGAGTCCGGCTTTCTCTCCTCGATAAATAATTGCACCATCACTTTCTTCGAAAATTCCTGTCTCGAGTCCTTTGCGAACCTGCGCAACTCCCGGCTCAGTTGTATCACTATCAAAAAATGTGTAGTCGAACTTCGTACCAAGCAGCGCAAAGAGTCGCGCAAATTCTTCCATTGAAATCTCACGTCCTTTCTTCCACAGCTCTAGTATCTGCAGGTCTTTCTCAGAAAGATTCATCACATCCTTCTCTTCTACAATTCTATATATCTCTGTATTCAAAGAATCTATCTCTTCTTTTGATTCAGGACTTTCTTCGTATGCATTGGAGCCTTTGATGTATGCATCGCCAATTTCTTTTGCAGTTGCGATGTCCGTGGTGCCGCTCTGTTGTATTGCCCAGAGTGCTTTTGCTACATGTGGCCCTACGTCTCCTCCAAACGTATCTCGCAGCACCTCTGCTCCGCTTGCTTGAATGAGTCTTGAAATTGCCTCTCCAATAACTGCACCGGTCATGTGACCTATATGCATTTCTTTGAATGGGTTTGGATTACCATACTCAATCATTATTTTCTTTCCGCTTTGTGATTGATTTGTTCCCCAGGCTTCGCCAAGACTAGAAGCTTTGCTAATCGCATCTGTAACGGTGTCGCGTGAGAGCGTGATGTTTATGAATCCTGGACCAGCGACTTCGACACTCGAAGCGAGTGCGTCGAGATGTTTTGCAATGAGAGGCGTGAGCTCGCTTGCGAGCTCACGGGGGTTCTTTCCGAGACTCTTCGCAATAGACATTGCGGCATTCACAGCATAGTCACCATGCATCATGTCTGCAGGCCACTCCACAGCAAACTTCGCTTCGGTTATGCCGAGCTCGAGTAACGCCTCTGTTGTAGCGCGTCGTATTTGTTCTGCAATACTGAGGTCTTCCATGCTTCGACTATACCAGAAAAATCTACACGAGCGCAGTCTGAGAGTTATGCGAAAGATTCAGGAACAGGATGTGCTTCTGCGAGTGCGAGAATATCTGCGCGTGCTTTTGTGACTGTTGCCTCGTCGCGCTTTTTGAGAACTTCCACCATCAGCTCTGCAACTTGCTTTGATTCTTCAGTCTTAAATCCTCGTGTCGTCATCGCAGGTGTTCCAAAACGAATACCAGATGGATCCATTGGCTTGCGAGTGTCGTCTGCTATTGAGTTTTTGTTGAGCGTAATGCCTGCATGATCGAGAAGTGTCTCTGCGTCGTGTCCGGAAATTCCAAGAGAGCCAAACACATCAGCAAGAAGCAAGTGATTGCTCGTACCGCCTGTAATGAGGCGGATGTCGTGAGCTTGGAATACTTCGGCCATTGCTTGCGCATTCTCCACCACCTGATGAGCATATGTTTTAAATGATGGCTGGAGCGCTTCACGGAATGCAATCGCTTTCGCCGCAATCTGGTGCATGTGTGGACCACCCTGGAGCCCTGGGAACACAGCCTTATCAATCTTCTTTCCGATCTCCTCTCCCCTATCTCCTGCAATCATCACCATACCGCCACGAGGACCTCGAAGCGTTTTGTGCGTAGTTGTAGTCATCACATCAAATCCATAGTCAAAGGGATTCTTTTGTGAACCACCTGCGATGAGTCCTGCAATGTGCGCGACGTCTGCCATCGCAATTGCGCCTACCTCTTTTGCAATGTCTGAAATCTTCTGCCACTCAAGCTCACGAGGATATGCAGAAAAACCTGCGAGGATGACTTTCGGTTTTTCGCGAAGAGCAGTCTGGCGAAGTTCGTCATAGTCGATTTCTCCTGTCTCAATATCCTTCATCTTGTATCGGATGAAGTTAAAAATCTTTGAGATGTATGTGACTGGATGACCATGCGTGAGATGCCCACCATGATACAGATCCATTCCTAGAATTGTGTCGCCTGGTTCCATGAGTGCCATGTATGCGGCGATGTTTGCATTTGCTCCACCAAGTGGCTGCACATTTGCATGAGTCGCTCCGAAGAGTTTCTTCGCTCGCTCAATAGCAATCGTCTCTACTTGGTCGGTGAATTGCTGCCCACCATAGTATCGTTTGCCTGGATACCCTTCTGAGTATTTGTTTGTGAGTGTAGAAGCCATTGCTTCACGCACTGCGTTTGAGACGTAGTTCTCAGATGGAATGAGTTCGAGTCCATCTCGCTGCCGCTCTTCTTCACCGGTGATAAGAGCGAATAGCTCCGGATCTTCTGATTCGATGTGTGGGTAGTTGATCATGATGTTTCCTTATCGTAACGCTTAAACTCAAACATTCAAACTGGTCTCGAGGAGTGCTTTAATGTCTTCTATTGTGGAATATTCTTGAACTGTCACGTTTGGATTTCCTGCGATCATAGCGGAAAGTGATTTTCCTTCCAACTTTCTATAAAAACAAAGTACTGCTTTCTGCATTGCTTCGGCTTGTCCGATTTCATACCCTACTCCAAGACTTGGCGTAGTGACTTCTGCAACAATTACATCTGCCTCTCGCACCCATTCCATATCTCGTTCAAATATTTCCTGAGAACTTCTATTCTCTCCTTTATCTGTTAAAGACTCATCACCGATATGCTCGGTCAGTACTGTTCCGTATTTTTTCAGTTCTTGAATCATTGCCAGATACAATTCACGATCATCCCTGCCCCCTCTAATTGACCCTGCAAAATAGATTTTCATGTTTACTATTTAATTATTTGTAATACTGTTTCTACAATTTGGGAGTGAATATCCTCTCGTGTTCGTATGTTTCCATTTTCAACACATTCAATTACATGCCAGTTTGACTGATGTGAAGCAAGC
>CAJEYI010000014.1 GCA_903994795.1 uncultured bacterium | reverse complement strand
TATTGAAGCCATGGAAATGCTATTTCAGGACACTTTTTTGGGTATTATGCCCCATATTTACACGAGTTCGGACTTTTCCTAATCTGCACCTGTCTAGGACTCGAACCTGAGCCTTCAAAATATCCTTTAGTTATCTACGCGTCTCGTGCGCGATAACCTAGCACGAGTTGGCTGCGGGACCTGGATTCGAACCAGAGTGACAACTTTCAGAGAGTTGCATCCTACCGCTAGATGATCCCGCAATATCTACACTCTTACGAACTGTAGTCTCGAAATTGTAGCAAATCCTGTAAATTTTGCACCTCTTCCTTCCTCGATATCTGGACCTGGTACGGAGAATAGTGAGGATGAAAGCCGAATCTTGAAAGCAGCCTCAATACGGCATCCGTAATACTAAGGTTTTTATTAGAAAATATGAGCTTGTGCGTATACGTGCCCTCGTGGTGAGATACTGAACCTTCTGCTTCATACAACCCTCTCAGGAACCGGATACTGTACTCTGAGCTGTCTTCAATCCATTCTGGAAGCTTGAATCCATACTCGAGCCTAGAGCCGGTAGGTATTCCGAGCCGACTGGAAATGTGTTTCTGGTACAGGGTTATATTTAGTGCGTGCTCACGACTTCTTTTAATAACACTTGGTCGTTTGCTGAATATCTTTTCAATAATGCCAGCATATCTCTCGGCAAACTGAGGATTATTGGCATTCCCCACTATTCGTAGCCCATCGCATCTATCGTGCGAATATATGTGTCCGTCACCTAGCACAACTCCTATAAGCTCAGCAAGATCTCCCGAATGCTCCAACTCTGGATACTCGCTCGGAATCCTCCCCGACCTCTTCGCCTCCTCGCGCCACTCCTTGAAATTATCAACACCACGCTCGCGCATGGTGTTAGATATTTTCTTCACACTTTCGTGTGTTTCTTTAGTCTCTCCTTTGCTCCATCCTTTTGGCATCGGTGCACTATATCGTACCGAGATGAAATAAAAGTGAAGAAGTTCTAAAGTTTTTTTAAAGTCTTACTGCGCATTCACCTTCACTGTCGTACTTGCCGTGCTAGTTGCCACTCCTTTTGCAGATGCTCCAACTCCCTTTATTGCCGCGAGAATAAACTTCAAGTCTGTACGTGCTGCTTTGAGGTCTGCGGTTGCTGCTTTGATCTTTGTGACTGCATCCTTGATTGCTGCATCGTTTGAAGTCTTTACGGCCGCATCTCCATTGTCTGGTTTAAGTCCCTGGGTCTCGGTAAGTGCTGCTTGAGACTGCGTAGATGCATCTGCAACTTTTGCTAACATGTCTGTGTATGTGGCCTGAGCAGCAGTGACATTCTTGCCTGCCGCCTGTGCTTCCGTGATACGTGTATTGAGTTTAGTGCCGAGCTGCTGCATTTGAGCGACGATCGTCGTAATGCGGTCTGTTGCGGCAACGATGTGATTCTGAGGAAGGACGAGTGCATATACTCGATAATTATCTGTGATTGACTGCACGTCAGTCTTGAGTGCTGCCGCATCTGTATCTGCATCGATTTTAGTCTTGAGCGCAGTGAGGTTAGCAATCTCTGTAGAGATACTTGCGGCTATTGAGGTTTTTTGCTCTGCTGAAATATTCTTTGTGGCACTTATGCGAATTGATGCTTGGTGCAGATTTGTGATGCGTCGAGTTATTTCTGTATCTGCTCGTGCAATTGTTTTAGCGATGCTTGCTGTCGTACCTGCCTTAGCTTTGATTGCTGACTCAGCAGGACCAACATTAGCTTTAGAAGAAGCTCCGGCATCGACTGCTGGGGTCTGTGCAAATACTACAAGTGGTGACGCTACGATAAGTGCTCCGAGAAATGTGCTTGTGAGAATTTTGTTCATATGTAGATAAAGTTAGCTGTGCGAGCTACTGTGCTCCTGCCTGATCAGTAACGCTCTGAGTGACAGAAGTGTTGTCTGAAGAAAGACCACTCATCTGTGTATCTATCGAAGCGGCGTCTTTTGTAAGTCCTGCGTCAGATGTATCTGTGCCAGAAGGAAGTGGGTTCACACTTGCTGCTGTTTGCTCTGCCGTAGGCGCTGGAGTTACGGGCTGCTGTACAGAATTCGCTGCGGTTGTATTTACGGGGCCCGGTGCAATCGCCGTCATTGGCTGCATCTGCTGATAGAGAAAGAATGCGCCACCTACCACCACGACAACTATTACAATACCTGAGATTACTTTTCCTGTTGTATTCATAAATATGTGTAATTAATGAATCTACTGATAAGACACTATCAGTGTACCACCTCCCCGAACCTACCCTGCCTTCTTTGCAACTGCGGCCTTGAGGAACTGTGTAAATAGTGGGTGCGGTGAAAGTGGACGAGCCTGGAGTTCTGGATGGAATTGCGTACCTAGGTAGAATGGATGCTTGTCGCGTGGTAGCTCGGCGATTTCCATAAGAATGCCATCTGGTGATGTGCCAGAGAACGTAAGTCCGCCGTCCTTTATCTGTTGAACGTATTCAGGATTGATTTCATATCGATGACGATGACGCTCCTCAATTACATCTGTGCCGTATGCCTCACGCGCAATAGTTCCTTCTGCAAGGTGCGCAGGATACACACCGAGACGCATAGTTCCTCCATATTTTCCTTCTGCGATGAGTGAGACCTGCTCAGGCATTACGTCCACAATTGGGAACTTTGTCTCAGGATTAATTTCAACCGTGTGAGCTCCTTCGAGCCCAAGCACATTTCGTGCGTACTCAATAACCATAAGCTGCATGCCATAGCAGAGACCGAAGTATGGGATGTTGTTTTCTCGGGCAAAGCGAATTGCCTTCAGTTTTCCTTCGATACCTGTCTCACCAAATCCTCCTGGTACAAGAATGCCGTCGTACTTTGAAAGCATACTCACATCAACTTCCTTGCCATCATCACGCGTGAAGTCCTTTGCATTTACCCATTCAATCTTTGGCTTCACACCGACCTCAGCACCAGAGAATTTAAGCGCCTCAATCACTGAAAGGTACGCATCTGAAAGAACGAAGTCTCCTGTATCAAAATACTTTCCAACAATACCTATCTTCACTTCATCTTTTTCATTCTTAATTCGCTGCACAAATCCTTCCCATTCCTTCATGTCTGCTGGTGCCTGCCCTGGAAGACTAAGTGCTTCGAGCAACAAATCTCCAAAGTGATCCTTTTCAAAATTTAGTGGCACATCATAAATACTCTCCACATCTGGTGCTGAAATAATTCTGTCCGGACGAACATTGCACCAAATAGCCAACTTCTCTTTTCGCTTTTCATCCATTGAGCCAGAAGATCGCGCAACAATGAAGTCAGGCTGCACACCATATGAGTTTAGTTCACGAACAGCGCTTTGTGTTGGCTTTGTTTTCATTTCTCCGAGCGTGCCAGGAGTTGGAAGGTACGTGACCATCACATGGAGTACGTCGTGCGGATGCTGAAGTCTGAGCACTCGAGCAGCTTCAATAAAAAGTGCGTTTTGGAAATCCCCCACAGTCCCTCCGACTTCAATTACAGAAATGTTGCTACCATTGTGAGATGCTGCGGCATTGATGCGACGAAGAATTTCATCACGCACATGAGGAATTGCCTCTACGGTCTTTCCACCATATTCAAGCGCGCGTTCACGCGCAATAACTGACTGATACACCATACCACTCGTCATATAGTCTTCAGGGACGAGGTCGCGTCCGAGGAAGCGTTCGTAGTTTCCCATGTCCTGATCTGTCTCAAGACCAGAACGAAGCACGAAGACTTCTCCGTGCTCTGTTGGATTCATCGTCCCTGCATCCACGTTGAGATACGGATCGATCTTAATTAGATTTACTTTGTGTCCACGACCCTGAAGGATGAGAGCCATTGATGACGCTGCGATACCTTTCCCTACTCCTGACATCACTCCCCCTAATACGAAAATGTATTTATGTCCTTCAGTTGCCATGACAAATTGTTATTTGATAATCATACTTACGCACGAAGGTATCGTCGAACTGCAAGATAGCTAGCGAAACCTCCTAACAGAATACCGGAACCTACCAGAACTGCAAAAACCTGCATGAAGTTCGAGGTGTAGTACGTGAAGACATTGAATCCTCCAAGCCAGGTGGTGTAGTTTGCGCCTAGATACAGGGTAACTGGTGCAAAGATAATCAGGGCCAGAAGTGCCGAAAGTACGCCCGCAATGATTCCCGCAACGAGGAACGGGCCTCGTACGTAGGCATTTGAAGCTCCCACGAGGCGCAT
Organism: uncultured bacterium; assembly: GCA_903994795.1. Classification (GTDB taxonomy): domain Bacteria; phylum Patescibacteriota; class Minisyncoccia; order Phycocordibacterales; family Phycocordibacteraceae; genus C7867-001. The sequence continues at coordinate 17,241 of CAJEYI010000014.1, read as the reverse complement.
CACAGCGATTTCGTCACGAGAGCTATATATTGCGAGACGAACTGTCGCAATAGCGATAATTATCGACGCGATAGCGAAGACTATGACCACGATTAATCCTCCTTTCTCTGTTGCCTGAATTGCAGCGGTGAGGCGGTCGATGACTGACTTATTTTCGTAGTAGTTGATGTGATCAATAATTGACGTACCTGCAGACTGAAGATCAGCATCATTTGATATGTAGTTCACGATTGCCTGGTACTGATTTGGATTCTTTGCCTTAATCGCAAGCGATGCGCCGAGTGGATTGTCACCGAGTTCGTTAAGAGCATTTAGTGTGAGCTGATCATTTGCATGGCGAGTACGGAAATCTTGCAGAGCCTGATCACGAGATGTGTATGTCACGGTCGTTACTGCAGACATTGACGTGAGCTTGTCTTTGAGGTTCAAAATGTCTCCTTCTGCTGCCGAGGTCGTGAAGTACACACTTACGTCTACCTTGTCCTGAATTTGTGAAAGTGTAGTTGTGAGAAGTGCAGAGAGGAACATCAAGAATCCAATGATCATGAGTGTGACAGTCATAATCACGACTGTGGCCACTGATACTGCACCACTTCGAACGAAGTTCTTAGTTCCCCCTACAAACACTCGACGAAAAGCGGTAAACATAAAGTAAATAAATTATAGAATGTACTGGCCCTGCGGGTCATCTCTAATAATGCGTCCGCGATCCATGGTGATGACACGCTTCCCCATTGCATCAACGACACCTTTATTATGTGTGGTGATGAGAATGGTCGTACCGAGCTCGTTGATTTTCTTTAGAATCTCAACGACTTCGTATGTGTTGATTGGGTCGAGATTTCCTGTCGGCTCGTCTGCAATGATAAGGTCGGGCTGATTGATGATTGCGCGACCAATTGCTACACGCTGCTGCTCTCCTCCAGAGAGCTGATTTGGAAAGTGATTCGCCTTTGTGGTGAGGTCGACAAGGTCGAGAATGTACGGCACATCAGACTCTATTTCATCATCTGCACGACCAGCGGCTTCCATTGCAAATGCAATATTTTCGTATGCGGTCTTGTTTGGGATGAGTCTGAAGTCCTGAAACACCATGCCGATCTTGCGACGATAGTGATGCACGGCAGATGCAGGAAGCGCATGCACATCAATTGATTCAAAAAATACTGAACCAGCAGTTGGACGCTCCTGCGCGAGAAGCATCTTCAAGAGTGTTGTCTTTCCTGCTCCTGAGTGACCAACAACTGAGACAAATTCCTTTGGATTGATAGATACTGTGACTTCTTCGAGGGCAGGAGTGCCGTCGTGGTATATCTTGGAAACATTGTCGAAATAGATCATAGCCGTGCACTTATTGTACCGCACTTTTGGTGACCTCGTCTATGAAATTATCCAGGTCTCCGGAAAGGATTCCCTCGGGGTCGTGGGATTCATAGCCTGTTTCGTGATCTTTAACGAGCTTATACGGATGAAGCACATAGGAGCGTATCTGGCTTCCCCATTCGTTTGCTGTGGTGGCAGCGATTGAACGACCCTTTGCCTCTGCGTCGCGACGCTTTTCTTCAGCTGCGTAGAGCTTTGCCTTAATTAAATCCATGGCTTTCTCACGGTTTGCTATCTGACTGCGCTCACTCGATACATGCACTGATGCGCCAGATGGTTTGTGGGTGATGCGCACGGCAGTCTCCCGCTTGTTGACGTTTTGACCCCCGGCCCCGCCAGACCGAGCGAAACTTATCTCTAAGTCATCAGGATTTATGTCTACCTTATCTTGTGCACTCATCTTCGGAAGAACCTCTACAAGCGCAAAAGATGTCTGACGCTTGCTGTTAGCGTTGAATGGTGAGATGCGAACGAGTCGGTGTACACCGGACTCATGCTTCAGTCTGCCGTATGCGCCTTTGCCGTTTATTTCTATTAATACGTTTCGAAATCCTCCGTGATCGTTTTCGTTTTCATGGAGTTCCCAAATACTCCAGCCTTTCTTATCAGCGTATCCTTCGTACATTTTACGAAGCATGCGTACGAAATCTTCAGCATCATCTCCTCCTGCACCGGCGAGAATACCAATAGTTGCGGAACCGGAATTATGAACGTCACCATCACCGAAATCACCGCCGACTTCGGCGGCGTCTTTCAGATTTTGATACTCGCGAACAATCCTCTGTGCCTCGTCTTTATCAGACCAAAAGTCAGGCGTCGCCATGAGCGCCTCGATTTCTTCTATGCGTGATGGTGCTGGTATCTGCTCGCCTGCGTCAGTCATGTAGACAGTATAGCAAAACTCCAAACTCGCGCTTTTATTAATTTGGAGCCACCTCGCAGAATCGAACTGCGGACCTTTTCGTTACGAGTGAAATGCTCTACCAACTGAGCTAAGGTGGCACTATTAGTTCGAACTATTTTTTGAGCCGATGGGCAGAATTGAACTGCCGACCTACTCCTTACCATGGAGTTGCTCTACCCCTGAGCTACATCGGCGGAACGAGGGTTAATCAAATACATATTCCTATATGTATTTGATTACGCCCGAGTGAGCACGATGTACGCTTCCGTACATCGGCGAGTGAGGGTAAACGAAAATGAATTCTCGTTCAGTCACTATACTAACCCAATTCCCCCGCTACTTCAATTCAAACCTGAAAAGCTTTTCAGTGAAATCGAGTGTTCCTGGGATAAAGTTGAAAATAAGCGGAAACAAATAAAGGAAAACACTGGCAGGAATAAACACAAATGACGCAATGATTCCAAGCACGTATGAACCCTCAGAAAGCCGAGTACGGAACGTTGCCTGCTTCATTAAACGTGAAGATACTTCAAATCCTAACTGCTCATTCTTTTTAATGTAACGCACCATCAAATCAGTCATGATCGTGAGCGCAAGAATATTCAGACCATACACCAAGGATGCGGGTTCGTTATAGGGATATGTACCAACAAGATTAGCGGATAGTGGGACAAACACCAGGAAAAGCAGGTAAAGAGTATTCAGCAGATTCAATTTACGATCATAGCTCTTCATGAATGAATGGAATAGGAAGTTGTGGTTCACCCAGAAAATCGCAACCAAAAGAAACGTGAAGGCAACACTTGTAATACCGGGCCAAAGTGTACCGAGCATATTCCAGACTTCCATATTCGTCACGTGACCCTCCATAACTGGCACCTTAATATTGAAGATGAGCAGCGTCATCACAATTGCGAAGACTCCGTCACTTAGGGCTTCAGCTCGGGTCTTGTTCATGAGCAGTTACTAGCTATTTTCCTGAGTCAGACGTAATCATCTTCATTGCCTCCTGAACTGTGGTCATGAACTGCGCTGGGAAGATAATGGTTGAGTTTTTCTCAACTGAGATCTCAGCCATGGTCTGAAGTGTACGAAGCTGAAGCGCTACTGGGTGTGATGCAATAATATCCGCAGCCTCTCCAAGCTTCACAGCTGCCTGGAATTCTCCCTCTGCCGCAACAATCTTTGCGCGGCGCTCTCGTTCGGCTTCTGCCTCCTTTGCCATTGCGCGCTGCATGTTGTCAGGGAGTGTGATGTCTTTGATTTCAACCGCGGTAACTTTCGCGCCCCATGGTTCGGTATGGGTATCGATGACATCCTTGATTCTCTGATTTACATCAAGCGTCTCCGAGAGCAACTGATCAAGACTGAATTGCCCGACAACATTTCGTACGGTCGTCTGGCTTATTTGATTCACAGCTGATGTAATATTCTCAATCGCAATAACAGACTTCGCAGGATCAACAATGAGAAAGTATGCGACTGCAGCAATATCGATAGAGACGTTATCTTTTGTGATGATCTTCTGCGAAGGGATTTGCATTGTAATAGTTCTGAGCGAGACACGAGTCATTTGCTCAAGGTACGGAAAGAGAAGAATCAATCCAGGACCACGCACATCTTTGAATTTCCCAAGGAAGAACACGACTCCTCTGTCATACTCTTTAACAACGCGAATTGACGCAAGAAGCGTAATAACGCCAACAGCTAGAATAAAAAATAGGAAGTCCATAGGTACTATGTGCGAGATGAATTATGAATATACCTCTATACTACTACTAAACACCACTACCCTGCAAAATGAATTGCGGTGTAGATCACGAGAGCACCGAGCACAGTCATAATTGTCGTGAAGAAGCGTGGGTAGCGATGGTGACTTTCGGGGAGGAGCTCGCTCGCACCTATATAAAGGAAGAATCCTGCAAAAAGTGCGAGAATAATTGAGAATGTCTGATCAGGGATTTTCAAGAGCGAAGCGACGCCAATTCCTATAAGTGGAGCAAGTGCATCTGCAATGAGCCAAAGTCTGGCAACCTTCGGCTTTCCAGTCCCAACCAAACTCAAGTTCACAGTGTTTATACCATCAGAGAAATCATGCACAAGCACTGCAATTGCCACTATTGCACCAAGCGAAGCTGAAACTTGAAATGCAAGGCCGATTCCAAGACCATCAAGAAAACTATGGATGGTTAGACTACCCGCACCAACGTGCCCACTGTGCCCTTCTTCTTTTGAAGTGAGGAGTGGGATCATTCGGTCGAGAAGCATGTATGCCATGAACCCAATAACTACGACAGCAGTGAGTGTTTGAAGTGAGTGGTACTGTTGCCCAATCGAAAGCGCTTCTGGTAAAAGATCGAGCATTGCAACTCCAACAACTGCACCAGCACTAAAACCAAGAATGAGATTGATTTGATCCTTGAAGCGAAGCGCAAGTGAACCGCCGATGAATGTAGAAATACCTGTTGCAATCCCGATTAGCAATAATGTCATAAAGTTTGGTAGATGAATAAATACTCTCTATTGAACGGTCGCTGTCTGAGCCTTAGAAATAGTTGCGCCGTTTGTTCCAGTACACTGAAGTCCGTACGTTGTAGTAGTCTTGATACCTGAAAACGTTTGCGAGCCAGAAGCAGGCTGAGTGCCACCCCATCCTCCAGTTGCACTACATGATGCCACATTTGTTGCGTTCCAGCTAAATGCAACATTCTTCCCAGATAAGATTGTAGGATTATCCATACACAATGTAATGACAGGAGCTGGAACAGTAACTGCCACTGGTGGCGTAACTGTTGGTGTCACTGTGGGTGTTTTAGTTGGTGGAACCATACCAGATGGAGCAGAAGTATTATTTGAAGTAGCAGGACTTTGCGATGGAGCACTATTTGAATTTCCAGCAGAAGCCGCCTGTTTACCTCCAGACATTACATTTGTGCTAGGTGTTTGCGTACCGAATTTTGTTGGAAATCCTGGACCTGGTTTAATCGCTGGCATGAAATTAACCGTGGAGGTAGCCTCTGTTGTAACAACATGCTTGAGAGAAGTGGCAGTCTCTGCAAGTACTCGTAATTCATACCAATATGTAAACTCTCCCACTGCCGCACATAGTAAAACAAATATAGCCGTCCACGCTAACATCCCTGTAAATGGCTCTTTCGCACGGTACTTTGGAGGCACGTACTCAGTCTTAAACTGCACTGATGGGCCAACTGGAATTCCTGTGAGTGCTAGAGCACCATTCACATCCTCCTCTGCCCACCCATTCTTTATAAGCGCAGCTTTAATGACGTCAGTTGTTACACCTTTTGATTTTTGTAACTGTATTTGGGCTACCAGTTCTGGATTTGCCATGGTTCTAATTATAGTAACAGATTTTTGAACATATTCACCTGCTATACTTTACACATGGATCAGACGCCAGACCCTGCAATTAAAGGCTTTAACGAGGACCTCACAGAATACAATTTAGATGTCGAGAGCGTTGACGTGTCTGTGCGAGACTTTCTTTGGAAGCGTCACCCCATCCACTCCTTCTTTGTATTTGTTGTACCAGTATGTGCAAGTGCCGCAATTATTTATTTTTTACTTACATTTGATGGCACAGCCAGCTCAATGAATGTTGCTGGAATTATTTTGTGCATTGGACTTATTATTCCGATTTTTTCATATACCCGTGTGACATCACGTATGAAAACTGTCTTTTATAAGGAACTTGCGACACAACTTAACTGTACTTACACGAAAGATGGAACCAGCCCAAAGAACGGGCGTCTTTTTTCTTTTGGCTATGGACAGAGCCTAAGTAATATCCTATCTGGTACATATAAAGATATTCCAATAAGCCTTGCAGACTATCAGTATGACACTGGCGAAAGAAAGGATAGAGAAACTCACTACTACACGCTTGGCGAACTCACGGTAAACGGAACACTGCCCTCAATTCTATGCGTACCTGTAAAATGGAACTTCCTCGACACATGGAAACCGGACGGGTTCGAAAAACTTTCTCTCGAAGGAACCTTTACTGAAGAATTTGTTGTCTACGTACAGCAAGGAAAAGAAATAGAGTCACTACAAATTCTAGAGCCAGACACCATGGCAAAACTTATGGATGGCTTTGAGAATTTTGGATTTGAATGCTCGGGTTCAAATATGTACATTTTCACACCGGGCTCAATGGCAGAAAATAAAGCAACTGTGGTCCAAATGTATTCTCAACTCCAAACGTTTTGTGCAGATTTCTTACCAGAACTTCAGACTTTCACCCAGGGAAAATAGCCAGTATCTCTTTGGTTAGTCCATCATGTACTGATTTATTTGAGGCAATAAAGTTCGAGTCCTGATAATCATATTTATCGCTTCCAATGTTTGTAACAATACCTCCAGCTTCAGTTACCAATAATGATCCTGGAGCATAGTCGTAGTCGTGACCAAATGGCTCAAGACACACTCGTCCTTCAAGTAATCCAGTCGCAATCAGCACAAACTCGTATCCGGATGCGTACAACTCGATAACACCAATACGCTTTAAAAGCCTTAGGTAGAGCTTCATGTTTTCTTCTTTATGAATATCTCCTTCGAAGGTTATATACGCTCCCACTGAATCTCGTTCATTTACATAAATTCTTTCACCATTCTTATATGCACCGCCGCCCAGAACTGCATGATACATTGTGTCATTAACGAAGTCATAAATAACTGAGAATGTGACTTTTCCGTCTTCAATAAGCGCGACCATAGTAGTACAGAAAGGCATGCCACGAATGTAGTACTTTGTTCCATCTATTGGATCACAAAGCCAGAAACGACCAGGTTCTCTATTTCCACCAAACTCTTCCCCAACAAATCCTATGCTCGGATCAAGTTTCTTAAATTCGCTTTTCAGATATTCTTCAATTTCAAGATCAATCTTCGTAACAATATCTCCAGCTGTTTCGCTTTTTGTTTTTACAATGTCTGCTTTTCAGTAAAATGGCAGCGAAATATCTCGTGTGGATCGGATACTGGAGAGTATGCTGTTGGTGAAGTTATCCATATAAATAGCATATCATCAACAATGCGACCTCTGGGTAACTTTTCTGTACGACATATAGTAATACTAGACATGAACAAGAACACAAAAGTTGGAATAGTTGGGTACGGGTACGTAGGAAAGGCTATACATAATTTCTTTAAAAATACGTTTGATGTGGCTATATACGATCCGGCATTAGGATTTACAAATAAGGACGATATTAATGCCTGCGACTTTACGGTTCTGTGCGTACCAACACCAATGAGTGCAGATAGTTCAGTTGATCTTTCCTGTATCGAAGAAAGTCTCTCGTGGATCAAGACCCCACTCACCGTTATTAAAAGCACCATTCCTCCAGGAACAACTGAGAATTTACGTACTAAGTACAGCATCAACTCCCTTCTTTGCTTCTCACCAGAATATATTGGTGAAGGCAATTATCCTGTGCCTTACTGGGAAAACATTCCTCACCCCACAGACATGACTCAGCATTCATTTCATATCTTTGGAGGAGACGTGGCTGCCACAAAGAAAGCCATCGAATACTGGAAGCAAGCAGCAGGGCCTTTTGCGAAATTCATGCAGACCGATTCCACAACTGCGGAGCTGGTTAAGTATATAGAGAACGCGTGGATAGCAACAAAGATCACCTTTGTGAACGAGTTCTATGATATTGCTTCTACGTTTGGCGCAGATTATAACGAACTTCGAGAACTGTGGCTTATGGATGGACGTATCGGCAGGTCGCACACACTTGTATACGAAAACAAGCGTGGCTTTAATGGTAAATGCATTCCAAAAGATACGAATGGAATCGTTGCTGCAACAAAAGCTAAAGGCTATACCCCAAAACTCCTTACGCAGGTACTTTCAATAAATGAAGATTTTCTGTCTTTATAAGATGCTTTTTATTTAAGATTTCCTCTCGAACTTCCAGGAACTGTATACGGATAACTATTACTTGCACCGGCACTTGTTGTTACAACAAGCTGATACGTAGCTCCTGGAGTCAGTTGTGTATTATCAACTCGTGCTTGGAAAAATGTACCATCAGTATTTTGAGGCGTTGAATATGCTCCAGCCAATATGGTCATTGGAGAGTCTGTGCTACTAAGCTGCAGCTGACTTACTCCGCCCCTTTTTAGCTCTACATACAATGCTCCTCCCTTTCCAGATGAGAAGAAGTTGCTTCCGTAAATATTTACCAACGAAACACTCTTTCCTGTCGTTGGATTTACAATACTTGTGATAACAGGAAGTGACTTAGTGGCACCTTTTAGCATAATCGCACTTGTGAGGTATGTGCTAGGGAATGAGTAGGCACTAGTCGCAGGACTTGCATCACTAGTACCATAATTAAGTCCAAGAAGGCCGGCCTGCACGGTTTGATTCTGAGCATCAAGGGCTGTTATCGTAACAGTGAATTTTTTAGTCTGACCTGCATGAATAACGAAGTTACCCCGTGAACTACGGTCAGCTGTTGAGGTCACAGCAGACGTGCTCGTTACTGTAAAACCAGTATCTTGTCCCATATATAACTGTGTCCTGAATGCGCTATTTGCAACTGATGGTACGTAGATATCCTGACCAAAAGCAGTCACATTGAATGTGAAGGTGAAAGTTCCTATCTGCTGTGTTGAATTAGCACTACTTGCAGTTGCGACTGCAGTTGTCACAGCAGAAGGATCCGCTGAAATACCTGAAGTCATAAAGGTAATAAGATTCCCAACCGTACTCCCATTTACAGTGAAGTTCTTGCCAGCACAGGAAGCACCCGACGTACCAAGCTCCACATCTGTCCCTCGAACTGATACTGCAATTCCTGCACCATTTACAAACCCTTTCCCGTCCAATGGATTAATGTCTGCGACAATACGGAAACTCTGTGTTGTATTTGAAGGAATAGTAAGATTTAGGTTTTGGAATTTTACTGAAGTCGTAGTTGCATTAATATATACCGCTTCTGTATCGAGGAGTGTTGTTCCTGCGTAGAGTTTTATGGAGCGAATTATTGCAGCACTTGAGGTTGCATTTGGCTGTGCAGACAACTGCGCGACTAGTGAATGTAAATACGCATCACCATCTTTCGGTGTAAGTGTAAATGTGTGGAGAGTTACATCAGTAGTAGGAGCTGTCGCATTTGCCTGTAGTGTAGAAACTCCAGGATTATCTGTTCCAACTGATATTGTTGCTGTAGCTGTCGTCGTTGGAGCAATCGCATTGATGACCGATGCGAAAAGTGAAGGTGACCCATTAACTGCGAGAGTCTTTGCAGAAACTGCACCCGCAATGAATGACCCAGCAACCACAACCACACCAAGCGCTGCAAAGAGTGCTATTCGGTACGAAGTATTAGTGGTAGGAATTAGTTGCTGTTCAACTGGCACAGTTGGTTCAATATTCATGCGAGCTTTGAATTTATGGGTTAATGACTACATACTAGCACCGATATCAAGGCTCAAAACTGCACATGGGGATACGCCAGGGTCTTTAAATTGAAGCGACAGGACCTTTAGGATTTAAGACGCCCTTCAGATAGGTATACGGCACGACAATTGCTGGCGGCTGACCCTTAGCATAACTACTTATCTGATTTGTATGAAGCTGAATTGCTACACCTCTATCAGTTAGATAAAAGTTATCAAAGTTGCTTATTTTCGGAGCAAGACCTTGAGAGACCAGTCCGGCATCACGATATGGTACAAACTTGGACTGAGCTACCATAAGTGGAACTGCTGCTGTTAAATAGCTTGATAGCTTATCTAGATAATTACTTGAGGAAATAAACACATCGTTAAGAGTAATGTCGTTTCCTGTGGTTAAATCGTAATTTTCATAAGATGTCTCACCTTCTCCGCGTGCCCCTCCGGTGAATACATAAGAGTGTATTTCAAAACTAAGTACGTTTGGGAATTTCTGTAGATGAAGCGCTCCTTTATAGGTAAGCTCACTATCCGAAACACCATTACAATCCGTAGTCCTTTGTGCAAGAGTCGTATCTGTAAGGGGCGTCTTGAAATCTTTTTGTGTATTTCTAAATGCAGTTTCATTTGATTCTTTGAGGTGAGCATTTATCTTTTGTTCGATAAGGGGTGTGCCTACTCCAGAAATGCGTGGGTATACGAATGAGATGTCGTACGCACAAGCATCTGTAGGTTTTGGATTTGCTGGATGATATGAATCAAGTAGCTTACTGTACTGCACCTTTACACCCGAATCATCAAATGCTGGAACTGGGATAAGTGCTGTGAGAACTGGCGGAGTGAGCACTGGCACAATCAACTTTGCAGTCGATGGTGTGGGTACAGACTGATTTTGAGATGCAAGTATTTGAGACACAAGTGGTGGCACCCACATATTTTGTGTGATCAATAAGCAAATACCAATTATAATCAACACAAATAAAGCAATACGAATAGATTTAATTTGTATTGAGAGAGATTGATTTCGTTTCATTTTCATACACAAGTATATTAGTAAGTTGGGGGAAGATATTTACCGGACTTCGTTACGTGTTCACCATACCAATAGTAATTATTTTTATCTTTTGCATTATAATTTCCGTTTGAATCATTGACGAGTGTAAACGTTGCCCGATCTACACCAATAACAGGAGTGCCGTCTGAATATACAGTATTTAGATCTTGAGAATACGTATTATCAGCACCTAGGAGCTCGAACGTCAAAGGATCTGCTCCTTGAATTAGCTGATCATCATAATACACATGTTTGTCAGTCACTGCGTACGCACCACCTAGTAGTACCTTAAAAGTTGAAGAATCAACTCCGTCCATGACTTTCCCAGCAAAGTATACTGAAGTGTCATCCATGCCGTAGTCTCCATCAACTTTAAATGTAGCCGGGTCTGCCCCATCAACTACCTGGTCCTCATAATAAACATAGTTCCCGTCTACTGCATATCCGAAATTATTTTGTAACGTGGTTAACTTTTCTGGAGTATGTTGAACAGACGTCTTTATATTAATTGAAAACAACATACTGAAAGACTCAATAAGAATGAACAGGAACAGTCCGACAATTGACCACTTCACAACTTCAGACATTGGTCTTGCAGGTGGATACGTATTGGCATACGTTGAACTTCCAAACGCGAGCATTGGGTAGAATATAAATGGAAGCAATACAAGACCCCATGTAAATCCAACCCCTTTCCCAAAGACTCCTGCGAGTCGACGCGCGACAATTATAAATACCACAATATTTACGAACGGCACGAAGAGTAGAACTATCCACCACAACGGAGCCCCCACTATCTCTAATTCCTTTACCAAGTTATAAATTGGAATCAATGACTTCCATCCAGAGACTCCAGCCTTCTCAAAGATTTTCCACCTTGAAATAATAATGAAAGCAGCCATAATGACAATGACGAGCAGGAACGTGACCAGAAAAATAGCAACAGCAGCTACTTCCGATGCTGAAATAGAGGCCAACAATGTTGTTGGGTTTAGGGAGTGAGCAAATGCGAACTTTGAGTGAGTCATAGAGAGCGATTATTTTATATACCTATAGAATACAACACTTGCCACACCTTACTCACTAAGGTGGAATTATGTGGGGATAAGCACAGACCCGGACTGTAAATTAAATCAATCTACTATAATGTCAAATGTAACGTTTTGCGCGGGCTCGTGGGCACTGTTGGAACTAAGCTGAAGTTATACTACCCAAATACTCTTTGATTATTTCGACAACAGATTCAGGTGATAAATCAGTATTATCAATGACAAGATTATTCTTTACGGGTCCCGATATGGTGACATTCAGTGAATTATTTTCCAATCCTTCCTTTAACACTGAAGCATCAGTTAATTTCCTAAATGCTTTTCGTGATTCACCTTGTACTCGTTCAAGAAGTGCCTCTGACGAAGCTTGTAAGTGAACAAATACAGCTGTGCCACCTGCCTGCTCTATTTTCTCTTCAAGAGTTTTCACATATTCAGGATCAGACAGGCCAGTAGCTGAAACAAATGTATCTGAATATGCATGGGTAACTATAATATCTACTCCTTTGCGAATAGCCTCTTCGTATAATTCAAATCTTAGTCTTTCCGTGAGACTATTTGCTTCATATGTTCCTCTATCAAAAATACTCCACACCAAATCACTCACGAGATGATTATGAGTTAACTTATACCCGAGCTCTTTCTCGAGCGCTTTCGCAACAGTAAGTTTACCTACGGCAACTGTTCCGTAGATAATGATAGCTATTGGTTTTTTCTTCCCCTCTGTATCCATATCTAATTACAAATCAGTATATCAGGCTAGTAGACGCTGTTGGAACCAGGATACGTGAGACTACTGTATTTTCTCCAACCGGTTCAACATTTCTGCAGGAGTGAATTTAGCATATTCACTAAATGCACGGTTATCTAAAAACTCCCGTATCTCGCTTTCACTACCTCCCGCCATTTCTGGGCGATCCTGAACTAATTCTCTCACGCGTGCAGCTGCAACTGAGGCCATCAGGTCAGAATGACTTCCATCAAAATTATCGTTCGTTGATGCAAAATCAAACCCTGATTCAACTCTCTCGTGTCTAGATGTGTCGAGACCTATTGTGCCTAAACGTTTTTCAACAATACTGCGAACTTTTGACGCAATGGCGGGATTTCGATAGTGAACAACAAGCGAATCAGGATGGGTTATAAACATCTGTAAAGTCTCTGGAGTCTTAATCGCAATATAATCATCTTCTGCTTCGGCCAGCTTTTGTAAATCCCCTGCAAGCTCGGGAAGAACATTTTGAAATCTTTCAATATTTCTAACAACCGCCTGAGGAGACCCTGAAGGAATTGGCACGGTGAAATATTCTTTAAATGTAACATCTACGTACTCACCACTTAGTGAATCATTCTTAGTAAATCTTATTTTCTTACGCGTTGTGGGATGTGTTGTTTGAAAACTGAACCATCCAATACTATCCGCATGCCTAACTCCCTGAGATTCTGCAGCACGTTTAATTTTTGCAAGATTAGCACTATATTCCGTAGATCCATTAACACTGTCAAGCGATTTCTGGATAATATCTAATTCTTGAGATGAAACTCTTTTAGTTAGATATCCATATAACACTTTTTGCAAATACCATTTAGGAGAATTCATTTGGAGGTTAAGTCGAAGATGTTCTACAGATTCGTGCCTTGCAGCTGGAGTGAAATTTGTAGGGATAGCCACCTGAGCGGGTGCTGACTCGGGACCTTTACGAGTAGGTCCATTCTGCATCTTTTCCATAGAAAAAGTATAGCAGTTCCACATCCCATACACTCTCTTCATACCACCTTGTATTTACTTCTTCAAAACCTTTGCGCGGGCTCGTGGGCACTGTTGGAACCACAGTACGTGAGCTTTACTCATGCCCCACCCTTCAACTCACTATAAGTTAGATTATAAATAGCCTAGCGATTTAAGACACTCGATTGATGGTTTGGATAGATTCAAGTTCTTCAGCTCTGTAACATCAGCCCAGAGATGTTCTTTATGCTCCTCACTTGGAATGATTTGAAGGTCTCTTGCGTTTTTATCTAGCTGGACTTTATAGTTACAAAAATTCATATCAACCATAACCTCTTCGCCAGTGCTTTTAAGTGTTTTTAAGGACTGACCTGTTCCAGTCCACACTAGTTTTCGAGGACATGAAGAAATGTCTAATCCCACTTCCTCCATTACCTCGCGTATCACAGCCTCATCGGCTGTTTCTCCTTCTTCTATGCCTCCACCAGGGATTACCCACGCGTCTGAATACACACCGTGCTTAGGTTCCGCGTTTTTAACCTGCAAAAGCTTTCCATCCTTTGAAAAAATGAGTGCTGATGCAATCTCTCTTTTAACAGTTCGCATATGAATAAGTATACCTCTCGGTTCTCGTCCCGTACATTGAAACACAACACCGCTCATTTGGGCGGTGTTGTACGATGCGCGCCCTAGTGGATGACATTAGAACTACTTTTGAAAATGAAAATTGTGCTGCAATCTATATTCCCTTACTAAAATAGTGGAAGGAGGCGGTGTTAGCGCCCCCTTCAAGTGAGATTCCTGCAATGAGTGGTCAGATAGTTGTAGACCCGCATTCCCGACTGATCTCCGTCGAGCATCTGCGGTGGATTAGGCAGATCGGCAGGAACGGCGAACGTCTCGTCGAGCTCTCTTTCATCATCGTGCCAGACGACACGAATACGATCCTCCTCATTCACCTCGAACCAGCTCGGGATGTAGCCGCTAAGTGCAGTGCGCCGAAGCAGGTCGTCAGTGATGAGACCCAGTTTGCGTAGTTCTTGTTCTTCAAGTGGCCTACCCGTGCAGGTCGTCTCGAAGACGAAGTCGGACATACCAGAGTATGTCTCGAGCAAGATTACAGTTGTCATGTACTTTCCTCCTGCTAATATATAAACACGTAATCACATGCTAGTCAAACTCAGTTCTCCGTCCCGTAGACTCGCTTCATACGAGCTTCTATTTACTTATCCAAAACCTTTGCGCGGGCTCGTGGACGCTGTTGGAGCTACGATCGCTGGTCATTATCAGGTAATACTAACTAAACCCTACGCTGGTACTTCACCCCCATTAACAAACTTCTTTCCATCGAATTTAAATGCACGAGTGTACCATCGTGAACCGCTTCGATACGACGATATTAATTCCTTCTTTGCCGTATCGAGTGTGGGATTAGAAATAGTAACTAGTATTGCATTCTTTTCGAGAAGACCTGTCTTCGGATTGAAGATATAGTAATCGTAAAAGTAATTCGTATCACTTTCACCGGTTCCAGTTAATATTGCCAGATCTGGGTTACCGTCAAAATTCACATCCTGATCTGTAATAAACAGTGGTTGACTATCATTACGCGCCTCTGCCTGAATAGCCTCATTTCCTGCAGTGAGAGTTTGTACTACCTTTCCTCCTCTAATTACAGAAACTGAATTCCCGCTAACTTTTAACTTATATAGTGTTGAGTGTGGATCGGGAGCTTTTGCAGTTGGAAAACTTACAAATAATGGAGACACACTACCCGTACTTTTATTTACTAACCAACGACCAACGGTATCCGCTGCATCTACAGGAGGACCAACTAAGTCGTATACTCGCACTGTATATGTCGTGCTCGATTCATCATCTATCTCAACTACAGCTTGATTTCCTGTAGCAGGGTCTGTGGAGTTAGGTCCTGAAAATATAGCAAGCCACTTGCTTACTTCGGGCCGGCTTTTTATTATCTGAATAGCCTTAACCTCTGTTACAGATGTGTCTGGTTTAGGAGTAGAATTTGATAGCGAGTGTTGGAAATAGAAATAAGTACCTATTCCTATAAGTGCGGCAACTCCAAGAATAATTATTAGCGAGCTAAATCCGCGAGGCTTCATGGGTATAGTATCTAATACACACGAATTTATTGTAAGCATATGCATGGGTACAGTTCCAACTAGAGTATCTCGTGCAATTTAGGCAGTAGATTGTCTGCTAATTTCTTGAGCTTAGTGATACTCGCGGTAAACTCCTTGCGGGTTTGTATTTTTCCAGGATACAAAAGATGAAGCTTGTCCTTAAATAATTCAAATGCCACCTTCTGATCGTTATCAATAATTGAGACCATAAGCTCTGGCGTAAAGAGTACACGCGCTTCAAGTTGTTTATTTTTCTCAACATACAATGAGAAGCTTTTATTGAAGTCACCCTCAAGCGTGACTGACTCGAGATCTGGACTAACCACGTGCAGGCCCGTAGGTATACAAAGCACGTGAGGATAATCCTTTCCTAAACGGAGCTCGAATACTGAGTAGGTCTGCAGACGACCCATGGATTGGTACTTGTATGAAAAGAAACAGAGTATGTACTCTCCCCACTTCCCGACTAATTCATAAGGAATAATCTTCGCTGATCCAGTGGAAAAAAGGACTCCTTGATGAGCTGTAGGACTAGCTTCGCTTATAACACTGAAATCTCCGCCGAGCTCTTTTGCCATTTGTTCGTAGAAGCGTTGCTCGATAGTCATGTACGTTCGTGCATATGAAAGACCCGGCAGCAAAAGAAACAGAAGCGAGCATATAATTGCGACGATGCCCTCGCTATCTGAAATAGACGAATACAGGAAAAAAGACGTGAGCCCGACCCCAATAATCGTCGATACGAGAAGATGTCCTGACCCTTCCTTGAAGAGATAGTTGCGAGTGCTCTTTTGTATATCATTTACTTCTTCCTCTTGATTCATTTTGTGTATAACACTGGACTAAGATCCCATTGCCCACTTACCATTTTGCTGAATGAATTTAAATACAAAACCAATATTTGGATTCGTCTCACTAGGATCTTGAACAAGAATATGGAGAGTTGTAGGAGTAGGCTTACTTGCAATAGCCTTACCATTACTATCTGTTAATGATGGCTCGTCAAGAATACCCAGAAAACTCGTAAGCAGGTCTGCCTGAAAACTTGCCGCATTCAGCGCATCGGCATCAGACTGAGATTGAACGTGCGCAGTTAGTGAAGAATTCATTGAAATCTCAGTTGCGCGAATACGTGTAGCGTCTCCAGATTTAAAAATTGCCATGGTGTCTGAAACAGCAGCTTTTACTTCAAGAAGGTCTTCAGGTGTAAGGGTGTACGTTGTTGGCGCTGGCGTGCTTAAGTCAATAATTTTCGCTGGTAATCCTGTAGCAGGCTTTGACTCTACTGCTTGGTCTGACGCATTACTAGTCTGAATCATATTCGTAGTGGTAGTTGGATTAGTGACTAATTTCGAAGCTATTGTCGTGGTTGCTACAGAGCTTGCAACCGTAGTTTGTGGGCTTTGATGAGACATATAGAAATACGCGCCTCCAGCAACCACAAGAGCTACAATAAGAAGTATTATTAGCGAGCTGAATCCGCGAGGCTTCATAAACAAAGTATCGAACGACAAGAGATGGAAAGAAAGATGAGCTAT
>CAJEYI010000013.1 GCA_903994795.1 uncultured bacterium | reverse complement strand
TTGCGTTAGTAAGAGCATTCAAAAGTGATGACTTCCCTGCATTTGGGAACCCTACCAAACCAGCGTCAGCAATGAGTTTGAGTGTGATGTGGATATCCCCAGCCTGACCCGGCTTTCCGGGTGTGGCCTCCATAGGATTCTGGTGTGTAGAGCTTTTGAAGTGATCATTACCGAACCCTCCTGGACCACCCTTGAAGAGCACCTTACGGTCTCCAGCCGCCAAGATCTCAATAGTCTCTCCACGAGTCACATCCTTCACAATTGTGCCTACGGGCACCTGAAGTACGATAGGGCGACCATCAGCGCCGTGCTTATTATTGTTATCACCAGAGAATCCATTCTCTGCTCGGAACTTCTTGTCGTATCGATAGTTAGAAAGGACTGCAAGATCTCGGACACCCTCAAAGATAATGTCGCCGCCCTTCCCTCCATCGCCACCAGCAGGACCACCTTTCTCTGTACCTTTTATGTGTAGCCAACGAACAACACCAGAACCTCCATGTCCTGCTGTTGCGTGGATTGTAATTTCGTCGACAAATGCCATATATACCTACCCTACATCAAAAAATCATTTCGCGCCACCTTTTGACTTTAGTCAATAATCCAACCTTCTGAGAGTAGTGCTTCGGCTTTCTTGTATTTTAAAGTCTGTGTCTCTTCGCCTCGACGAATTGTGACAGTATCATTTCGTTCGTACTGTGGTCCGGACTTTACGATCGGTGCAGATGCGTTTCCTTTTCCTTCGGAACCATCGCCTCCCTCGCTAGCTGCGACGAGTGACTGGCGCATGCGCTCTTGCTCAGCATGAAGCCTTCGTGCTTCATCGTCGTTTGCACTTACGAGTCGTGGGAGTGCTTCTGCAAACGTAACTGCAATCCCTTGCTGCATTTGTGTAAATCTCTGAAGACCTTCTCGACGGTACTCGATGAGTGGATCACGCTGTCCGTACGCACGAAGCGAAACTGAGCGACGGAGATACTCCATAGTCTCGAGTTGTTCAAGCCAGAAGGTATCGATGATTTGAAGGATGAGTCTTCGGAGAAGCGCAGTGAAAATTTCCACCCCAAACTCCGCGCGCTTCTCGTCGTACATTTCCATTGCCTTCTCGTCCCCTGCGATCATGCCCAGCACCACTGTCTCAAGCTCTTCTGCAGAACCAGTCAGAGCGACTCGTCGCTGTGTGTAAATTGAAAGACGCTGTGTGTTAAGGACGTCGTCGTATGCGAGCACTTGCTTTCGAGAATCAAAGTTGAATCCTTCGATACGCATCTGTGCAGTCTCGAGTGACTTTGAAATCATAGAACTCTCAATAGGTTCATCTTCTGGAATCTTAAAAGATCCCATCACGCGCTTGAGCATATCTGAAGCGAACACGCGCATAAGTTTGTCCTCGAGAGAGACATAGAAGCGGGTGGCTCCCGGATCTCCCTGTCGTCCTGAGCGACCTCGAAGCTGATTATCGATACGTCGCGCTTCGTGGCGTTCTGTACCAATTACATACAGGCCTCCGAGTTCACGTACTTCATCACGTTCCACCTCGTCCACTGGTGCTCCACCGAGTTTAATGTCCACTCCACGACCAGCAAGGTTTGTAGCTACAGTCACACGACCCTTTCGTCCTGCCTGAGCAATGAGCTCTCCTTCGCGCTCGTGGTTCTTGGCACTAAGAACTTCGTGCGGAATCTTCGCCTTCTTTAGGTACTCACTTATGATCTCGTTATCCTCAATAGAAACAGTACCAATGAGTACTGGTTGGCCATTCTCATTGATTTCTTTAACTGCCTTCACGAGTGCTTGATACTTTCCTTTGGTAGTCTGGAAAATCACATCATGATGATCGATACGCTGAACCTTTCGGTGCGTAGGGATCACTACGACTTCAAGTGCATACACAGTGTAGAACTCTTCCTCAGAAGAAAGCGCTGTACCAGTCATACCAGCAAGAGCGTCATACATACGGAAGAAGTTTTGGAATGTCACACTCGCATAGGTACGAGTCTCTTTTTGAACAGGCACACCCTCTTTCGCTTCAATTGCCTGATGGAGACCTTCTGACCATCGTCGTCCGGGCTGAATGCGTCCCGTGAATTCATCCACGATCATAATCTCAGCCTCACGTCCTTCCCCTTTCACTACATATTCCTTGTCCTTACTAAAAAGTGTCTTTGCTCGCACAGCGGTCTCTAGGTGATGCGCATACTTCACTCCTCCTTCTGTATACAAACTCTCGATGCCAAGTGCTTTCTCAGCCTTCGTAATTCCGTCATCAGTTAACTGTACTGCCTTCTGTTTCTCGTCTACAGTGTAGTCTTCTTCCGGCACAAACGTGTCTACGATCTTTGCAAACTTATCATAAAGCATCTCGGCATCTCCAACAGGACCCGAGATAATTAATGGCGTACGTGCTTCGTCAATGAGAATGGAGTCAATCTCGTCTACAATAGCGTAGTGATGGCCGCGCTGGACGAGATGCGATGCATCGTACGCAGTATTATCTCGGAGATAATCGAAGCCAAGCTCGTTGTTTGTGGCGTAGGTAATGTCTGCTGCATATGCCTCTTTCTTGGAAACAGGCCTCAAATAGTCGTAGAAGACCTTAAACGAGCCTTCCTCGGCCACATCTTCGTCTTTAGTGATATGTGTCGCATCGTACACAAATGCCCCTTGTGAGGTCACTACACCGAGTGTGAGACCAAGATAGTCATATACTTGCCCCATCCATGCAGCATCTCGGCGTGCCAAGTAGTCGTTTACAGTAACGAGATGTACGCCTTTACCTGCAAGTGCTCGAAGCGTCGCTGCGAGCGTTGCAACAAGTGTCTTTCCTTCTCCTGTACGCATCTCGGCAATCTTGCCTTTGGCGAGAGTAAGTCCACCAAGAATCTGTACATCGTAGTGCCGCTCTTTCAGAGTCCGAGTTGAGGCTTCTTTCACAAGGGCAAAGACCTCAGCAATATCTGCATCACTTTGTGGACTTCCTCCTGTTCGCTCCTTTATAGATGCAAGCCGAGCCGCGAGCTCTTCCCGAGATAGGGCTGCCAATTCATCTGCCAGCTTGTTTACAGCATCGACAACAGCGCCACCTGTCTTTAGGAAGCTCGAGGACTGATTCTGGGCAAAGAGTTTCCCAAGAAAGTTAGCCATATATAAGGTATAGGCCATTATAGCATTTTTGATTCTGCAGTACTATATATAGGTATGAGTACCCTTTCTGGCACCAACCTCACTAAAGAGGAACTTTCTATTCTACGTGGACTTTCGACTCCACAGAAGATTCAGGACTATCTCGATACGTTGCCTGTAAACTTCGAAAAAGCTGGCGACACCTGCATGTCACCCCGTCGGGTACTTCGTGAGCAAAAGGTACATTGCATAGAGGGAGCAATGGTAGCTGCGGTTGCACTGTGGCTTCGAGGAGAAAAACCTCTACTACTAGATTTAAAAACTATTAAAGGTGATGACGATCATGTGGTTGCATTGTACAAACGTGGCTCGCTTTGGGGAGCAATTAGTAAGACAAATCACACCACCCTACGATTCCGAGATCCGATATACAGAACCGTGCGAGAACTTGCGGCATCGTATTTTCATGAATACTTTTTAAATTCAAATGGCGTGAAGACACTGCGAAGTCATTCTGGCGCATTTAATCTCACAAAATTTGGCACGGACTGGATAACGAGCGAGGATGACTTATGGAACATAACTCTTGCACTTGATAGTTCACGACACTACAGATTATTTCCAACAGAAAACTCTGGCTACATCCGAAATGCGGACGAGATGGAGCGAAAAGCTGGAGAGATTACTGAGTGGAATTCGAGTGACAAGGGTACATAAAAGTAAAAACTCCCCTTTCGGGGAGTTTTTACTTGAAGGCAAAACTATTTGCGCTTCTTGGCTACTTTCTTAGCAACCTTCTTTACTGCCTTCTTTGCTACTTTCTTTACAACTTTCTTGGCTACTTTCTTAGCAACCTTCTTTACTGCCTTCTTTGCTACCTTTTTCTTTGCGGCCATATGGTTTTTGAATTTAAATGCTACGGCTAATATCGACCCATTTGCGCACAAAACTATTTTTAAAAAATATTTTTAGTAAAATTTAAAAAAAGTTTTGTGCGCGAATGTCTTATATGTATTATTACGCGCAAATAAAAAAAATGTACGCAGAAAAAAAATAATTGTGGATAACTTTTTTAAAATAAAATTAAAAATAATTTATTTTGTTTTCTATTTTCTCTTATAACATCCTTACTTCTCTTTCAATTTTTATTCCTGTTGCAGAAAATACTTTTGTTTCGACCTCTTTTGCAAACGCATTAATTTCTTCTGTAGTTGCTCCATGTTCAGCAACGAGGACGAGCGCTTGCTTTTCGAATAAACGTACCTGACCTTTTGTATAACCACGCAAATTAAGGACATGGTCGAGAATCCAACCAAGTGGGATTTTAATTACTGACGCATCTTCACTTGAAGGAAATCCAGGTAATTCAGGATACTGAGCTTTCAAGAGACTAAATGCTTCTGAGGAGATTGTTGGATTTTTAAAGAACGAGCCGGCTGTACCCGTAATGTGTAGATCTGGAAACTTTTTAGAACGAACTTCCCGAACAGCTTCTGCAATTTGCAAAGAAGTATCGAGCACTCGCCCTTGCTCACGTAGTGCTAAAAGATCTGCATACTGAATTCGTGGTGTTGGAATTTTAGAAAGTTGAAAAGCTACACGGACAATAATATACGCTGGATCTTCTTTAAAAAGACTATTTCGATATCCAAATACACATTCATCTTTTGTAAGTCGAACAAGTGCATCTGTCTTCGTATCGAATGCATCTACGTATAAAAGTGTATCTGAAACATCGGCGCCGTAGGCGCCGATGTTTTGAACTGGCGCAGCTCCGACACTTCCTGGAATACCTGCGAGGTTTTCGAGTCCCCACAGACCTTCAGCAACCGTTTTCGAAACTAGCGCGTCCCATGATACACCTGCGCCTACAACCACCACGCACGACTCTCTAGCTGTATCTGTGGATGAAAAAGTAACTTCGGTATTTTTTAGCTGAAGTATGACTCCTTCATATCCAGAATCACTTGCAAGCACGTTACTTCCTCCACCGAGCACGTACCACGACAAGGAGCGCTCGCGTATAAACGCGAGCGCTCCTTGTATGTCCTCTACTGATTCACATGCAAGTACATAGCGTGCATCTCCCCCAACCTTAAATGTCGTGAGCGATGTAAGCGATACGTGCTCGACAATCTTCATCAGTTTCAATTATTTACCTGCTAATTGTTGTAGGAACTGTCCAGCCTGAGTTGCCTGGTCTGGGTGCTGTTTGATGATCTCTTGAATTTCTGCGCGAGCATCTGTAACTTGTCCTGCGTTCGCATATGCTGCAGCCAATCCAAACATTGCTTCTGCAGAATTATTCTTATCCGCCACTCGTTTCTGCCATGTTGCTATAAAATTTGGATAGTCTTTTGTTTGATAGTACGCGAGCAAAACAATGTCTTGATCAACAGCGGTAGTACCATACAATTTCTGCAAAAGAGCCTTTCCTTCATCTGCCTTACCTGTGAGAATGTCGCCTGCAGCAGCATACACAGCAATATCTGGAAACGAAGTATCGAGTGTATATGCTTTTGCAAATGCGGCGTTCGCTGCTGGAAGATTTCCAGACTGAAGCGACTCAACACCTTCTTCAATCAGAATGCTTTGCTTCTTTGGGCTAAGTTGTTCGGCTATATGAATCTGCTCAAGTGCTTGTGCGTAGTTTCCACCGGCCCTATAGAGCAATGCGTACTCAAGCCTGATTCGAGCATCTTGAGGAATCGCTGTTACTAGAGCTTTTGCTTGCTGAAGCGCATATGTATAAACAGCTTGTTTGTCGGGAGTTGAGATTTGTTGATTTGTAATTATGCCTTCGGTGAAAGTAATCAACTGTTCTGTAATTTCCTGATCCGCAAAGGAATTATCTGCATACGCCTTTTTAAAAGCATCGATGTTTGTAGTCGCTGGAGTTGTGGTTGGTGTAATTGCGATAATTAAATCCCCCGCAGCTGTCATGCTTGGGATATTTACAATCCAGACTAAGACAACTAGTGCCACTACTCCGATTGGTAGACTGTAGGTAACAAAATCACCTGTACCGAGCACTGAGATCTTTTGAATAGATGCGCTAAGCTTTGGGAATAATTCCTTTTTCTGTGGAACTGTCGCATGCGCCATTGCAATGATTGCAGTAAGTGGAACGTATGAGAACAAATTGTCGAACACAAAGATCGCTTGCGCGCAGTACGCCGCTACCGCAGAAATTAATAGCACGCGTTCCGTACGAGACAATTCTGCAACCAGTAGTGTATACGCAAGACTCGCGAGCAAGGCAAGGAATAGCAGGAGCGCAGGAAATCCTCCGGCGATCAACCAATCAAGGTATGTGTTGTGTGCACGGTCAAACCACGGCTCTTGTCCTTGCAGTACTGGCTCATAGTATTTATTGAATACATAATTGAATCCGTCCTGACCCCAACCAGTAACTGGTCTTTGCAAGAAACCTTCGTATGCCATGTGCCAAATCGTCAGACGAGTATGTGTCTCTGGGTCTGAAAGCGAAATCGAAGCGAGGCGGCCTAATGTAGGATCGTGCCGGATAAATGATTCATTTCTAAGTAGAAAAAAACCACCAACAATAAGCACAAGTGCGAGTAGTCCACCAAGCGCAACTCTACGACCCTTCTTTCCAGACTCAATTGCCCAAAGTATTCCCCCAAGAGCTGCAGCACCTACGAAAGCCAAAATTGCACCACGAGTCGCTGTAAGGAACAAAATAATAACTTCGAACAATGTAAGTAATAGGAGTATGTATCGAAGCCAATTAAACGTTTTAGCTTTCACCTTTGATTCAAACGCAATCCAAAGTGAGACAGCTATCGAGAAGAGCATGTAGCACGCGAGGTAGTCAGAGTTTCCAAATGTAGCATCAAGTCGTACGCCTCCTTGGTGGATTGCAAGCATTCCACCAACCTGCATAAATCCGTACACACATAAAATCGCAGAAATTGCGAGCCACGTTCCCCACCACTTTTTCCACAATTTATCTACCGCAAAGATACTTCCGGTAACTAAGAAGAACAGGAACACATGGGACAGCGTAACCCACCCATCCATTCGCTCATAATTACTCCAAAATGCCTTCGCAGGATTTACCGCGAACGCATCTGCAATTGCCATCCATATAGTGAATGCTCCAAAAAGCACTGCTGGCCAGGTAAATCGAGGACGGTACTTTGCATTTATTGTCATGAGAAGTAACCATCCCACAAACGCAATTTCAATAAGAATTCTAAAAACAAAATTCTTGCCTGTTATAAACGGAAAGAAATATGTATTAGCGACTAGCAGTGGTAATAAAGGAACAAGGAAAAGTGCTCCAATAGTAACCCAACGAATAGTCTTTTCTAAAGCAGTATTTATCATATAAAACGTACTATATCATACCTATCCCAACGTATTGAAGACTTTACCAAGCCCCTCCGCCATTGACTTCGTAGAGAAATATTGCTCGGCATGTGCGCGTGCTGAATAAGCTAATTTGGCTCGTAACGTTTCATCTGATTGTAATCTAGAGATTTCTTGTACCATCGCCTTTGGGTCGTAACAATTAACCACAAGAGCATCCGTCCTTTCACGAATATAATCCGACAAGTATGCCTTACGTGTCGCGAGCACTGGAATACCATTTGTCATTGCGTCAAGTAAAACCGTCTGACCGGAGCAGTCGGCACCATCTGCGTACGTGTCATCGTGTGTAGAAAGTACAAGTAGCTGCGCTGTGTGATATTTCTTCTTCACTTCAGCAAACGGTAAGTCGAAAAACACTTCTACGTTTGAAGGTTGATTTTTAATATGGGTAATATTATGTGGACTACACACAATTTCGAATGAAGTGTCTGGCAAAAGTCGCGCGGCTTCAAATAATGTCTCATAATCACGGCCTCCGTCAGCACCCACCGAGAGTACTGTAGTATTCCTTCCTTCGTATACTGGTGTTTGAGATTGTACATCTGCGCCCAGCAACACTACGTGAATTTTACCTTCGAGAAATGGACACTGTGCAAGTAACCATTCTTTCTGCACGTGCGCCAAGCACACAACTGCGGAAAACTCTGCAATGAAAGCTTTAATCAACCCCAAACGAAATGGGCGTTTTGCATTTGCCCGAATCATCCGCACAAGTTCGATGTTTAATGCTACGTATTTTGCACGTCCACCAAATATCTTTTTGAGAGGCATTAGGTACACGAGTGCTGCACCAAACACAATTCGATACGATCGAGCTTTAAAAAAAAGTAACAAATGTCTTACTCGATAACTAAAGAGCTTTCCAAAAATGCTTCTTACTAGCCACTTTGGCAATGCGTCATCCCTCCCAATCGCTTCGGCAGACATGCCGAATGAATTCATGTATTCATATCCATAATATTGAGTACCTGGAAGCCCTGCACGCAAGCCTGAATTATATGCCCCTGGGAATATATACAGTATGTTTTTCATTGAAAACCTAGACGTCTACCATTGCAATACAAGTAAGGTTAGGATTTTGAATACGAAGCAACATCGGAATATAGCGAAGTATCAGGCTATGACTTGCTGCTGTGTACATATTGTAGAAACGACACACGAATCCTATTCGCTCTAGGCTAAACTGCAAACTCTCTCTATCCCATAAGAAATAATGCTTACCGTGCTCGGGTAGATACACGCGAGCCTCATTATTAAATCCGTAACGATTTGGTACTACAATCATGATGCGTCCGTGCGTATTCAAAATCTGTTTTGCTTTAAGCATTAATCCAAGAGGATCTTTAATATGCTCTAAAACCTGATTCATAATGATCAAGTCATATTTCTCCGTTATCTGGAGATTCTCGATGTCTTGTTTTATAAACTGCACACTTGCTGGCAACCCTTCTGGCTCATTATAAAAATCCACTCCGGTCACTTTTCCAATTCCTGGAATTTTAGAAATCGCAGTAGCGAGCTTCCCGTTTCCACAACCAAGCTCTAAAACACTCCCTCCTTCTTTAAGATTTTCGCGCACGACAGAAAGTAATTGATCCATAATTTTTTATTTACTATATCATAAGCCCTTATGGATTTTGCACATAATCCGCTTGAGCCGTAGTATTAACTGTATGATCCAGTATATGCAGGATACCCTCGTGCGCGCTTTGCGCTGGAGCGAACGTTATACCAGAACCGATATGGTATACCTCGCACAAGCAGGCTGGTGGCTAAACATCGGAGTTGTGGTGACATCTGTCCTTTCCCTACTTCTATCTATTGCATATGCCAATCTTTTATCCCCGACGACGTATGGATTGTATCAATATTTTCTCTCAGTCTCAGGTCTTATAGCATCTCTATCACTACCGTTCATGAACAGTGCTGTAGCTCAAGCTGTCGCTCGCGGGTACGAAGGTGTGTTACGAAAAGCGGTGACAGCACAAATACAATGGATGCCGATTCCTATGGTTATAGGAATTTCTGTTGCGATCTACTACCTTGTGCATGGAGTATTTACTATTGGTATTGGACTCATATTAATTGCAATTCTTACACCACTCACAAACGTCTTTAATACATATGTCGCATATTTCGAGGGTAAACGTGATTTCCGTGGTGGGTTTTATCTAAGCTCTCTCGTCTCGATTGTAACGTATGGCTCAATGTTTCTCGCGCTTATACTTACAAAAAATGCAATTGCACTTATTGTCGTGAACCTTGGCGCAAACTTACTTATAACGATCTACGCGTACTACAAAACACTTCAGATATACAAACCAAACAACAACGTCGATCCTGAGACAATTCCATTTGGACGAAAACTTAGTGTACTAAGTGTTGCAGGACTTTTAAATCAGGTTGACTCCGTGCTCGTCTTTCATTTCCTTGGATCTGTACAACTTGCCGTATACAGCTTCGCCATACTTCTACCAGAGAGAGTTGGGAGCCTATTGAATTTCATCGGCACTGCTGCTCTTCCGGGGTTTGCAAACCAGTCCCTTTCCTACATACGGACGCACATCTTTGCAAAGATATGGCGAGTCGCTCTTGCCGGACTTATTGCGGCAATCGCATATGCGATTGCCGCACCACTCATCTTTCATATACTGTTTCCAAAATACCTTACGTCAATTCCTTACACACAGGCATTTGCCATCATCATTGCACTCATTGGAATTACAAATATCGTTAACTCTCTTCTTTACGCAAAACGTTTTACGCGTGAAATTTACGTAGTGGGATTCATACAACCAATTCTGCTGATTTTGTTGCAAATCCCTTTACTTATCAAGTACGGTATAGCGGGCATGATTGCCGCACAACTCATTACAAGCGTTGTGACTATCACACTTACGCTCGTGTTATTTTTTAAACCACTTAGCTCCAAGACTGACGCGGATGAATCCCTGCAGGTAGAAGAACCCAAACAATAACCCTGAGTATACATCTCCAGCACGTACTGAAAGCTTTATTGCGCTCAGTGCACTATGCATAGCCTTTTGTGGATGTGATACATAGAACTCTGCATGCGTTTTGAAGATTCTTTTGTATGCAAGTACATACGAAGCAGGGTTTCGTCGAGCAGAAACGTTACTTAAATGTTCTCCACCATGTACCTGATCGATAAGCGTGGTCTTTTCTGGAAGATAGCGAATGCCAACATTATCGTGAGCAGCATTGAGCCACCACTCCCCTTCGAACCCGTTAATTCCTTCTTGAAATAAATACTTCGGAAAAAGTGTCCATTTAAACACTACACGTGTATCCCCATGAGTATTAATACCCATCATGAATTCTTCGTATGATGGATCAAAATATGTTTCGTCTTCTGCGAAGATCATCCCGCTCCCGTACTCTCCGTCTGAAGTACGGGTAATTGCGTTGAAGGCAAGAATTTGAATATGCTCCGGTGTACGAGCAATCGCTTCTGCAATCGTCGCGAGAGACCCTGGCAGAAGCATATCATCGTCATCTAGCTGTACTGCCCACTCGTTAGCCGTTAGAGTCTTCAAAGCGGCATTCCGGGCAGCGTTTACGCCGCCCGACTTCTCATTATGAATAACATTCACTCGCTCGTCATGTAGCCCTTCGAGATAGGCACAAGTGTCATCAGTAGATCCGTCATTTATAATGACTATTCTGTAGTTGTCATACTTTTGTGATTGCGCACTTTCAAGCGCTCGCTCGAGCAGTGCTCGTCGATTCTTTGTTGGAATGACGACGACAAGTACTGAAGCCTTAGTCACTTGCCGCACACCATCTTCTCTCTTTATATTTTCTTTCATACAGTTATTTCAACACAACCGGAGTACGACGAAACGTAAAGAGGAAATTCATACAAAGATTAAATGCTGAGACAACACAGAAAATAATGAACTGTATGACGAGATACCACCCATGAAAGAAATCAATTCCAAATAACGCGCACAATTCTTTTGCACCTGCAAGAAGCACGGCATTTAGCGCAAGACCTGAAACAGCGACCGTACCATACAGAAGCAACTGTCGTGGAATTTTGTGGGTTGCCTTGTCCTGGAACGTCCAATATTTCTGAAGGAGAAAAGATACGACAAGCGCAATTATAAATCCAAAGACGAGACCTACCAGGTACGAGTTTTGCAATCCGAGAAAGGAAACCCAGACATACAGGAATGCAATTTGAATAACTCCCCCAGCGACCCCAGTAATACCGTACCGCAGTAAGAAGTACAGGCGGGCGCGATGTTTTATAAATAACGCATGTAAATTCATATGAAAATCCTAGCACGTTTTACTACTTCTTTTCGCCACGACTACAATACTCAATCCAAATGGCAGTGGCACATATCGTAGGACAGCAGCTTCCATACGCAAGAGCAAGTGCAATATGGCGTTTATAAATGATGGAGGAGTTAGACCTCCCTCCCCTGACCTTCCTGCAAGACGCAATAGCGATGCAGGGATAAGCATTGAACAATTCCAATAACTTGCGTACTCAACTTCGTATCCTGCATCCCTAAGAAGCTTATGAAGACCGCCCTTTGTATATCTTCGGAAGTGATGATGTGCAACATCATGTGTACTCCACAAACTCATAAACGCCGGCACAGTAAGCACCAAGTGACCAGTAGATTTTTCAGCGTGCGAAAGCACAGGCAGTGCACGTAGAAGAAATGCTTTGTCATCTTCGATGTGTTCAAGCACGTCAAAGAGTCCGATTAAATCATACGAATTTTTAAAAGCAGAATCTTCATTTGCGAATGATTCTCGATAACCGCGCTTCATTGCCGCACTTCGCGCAACAGCATCTGGCTCTAATGCATCTGTGTGCTCTGCAAGGTTGGCGAACGTATTACGCATACCTCCGTATCCAGCTCCGTAATCAAGCGCAGTTGAAACTTTTTGCACTCCTACGTGCCTGAGTGCCGCACGGATCGCACCAATTCTCCCCTGATACCACCAAGATGATTCCATTCCTTCAAGCAGTGAATATGCTGTTCGTTCCATACATGTATTTCAATTAAACACTCTTAAGATTTCTTCGTATTCGAATCATAGCACTCACCGCACCGAAACCATCTCGAATAATTCGCAATTTACTCTGACGCCCATCATACACTTCTTCATTCCAGTGAACCGGCAATTCTTTGATTCGAAGTCCAGCACGCTCAGCTTTTGCCAAGAACTCAAGGTCAAGAAACCAGCCCGTCTCAATACACGTCCGCAACACGTCTCGAGCAGATGCATTCATAACTTTTAACCCACACTGACTATCTACAACTTTGATTCCAAGAATCACGCGACGTATTCCATTAAAAATGTGAGACGTTGCTGAACGGAACGAACCTCGACTCACAGTGTGCACATCTAAGAGGCGAGAGCCAATCACTATGTCTGCCTCGTCATTCAAAATAGGCTCCAGCAACTGCAGAATATCACGAGGGTCTGCAGACAAGTCAGCATCAATAAATCCGAAATGATGACTATTACTTTTATATGCTGCTGCAACTATTGCTGCGCCTTTGCCTTTTTTATCTGTCTGTATGAGAAATACTTGTGAATGTGGGTATGAGCGAACTTTATCTCCTGTAGCATCTGAAGATCCATTATCGGAAACAACCACGGTCCAACTATTAAGTCGCGAGCCTTCGAGGATACCAGTTACTCGAGTGAGAGTCTCCTCAATAATGCCTGATTCGTTAAGTGCTGGTATGCAAAGATCAAAGGTCATATAAATATAGTACTTGGTCGTACGAATTCTGCACCCAGTTCACGGGCACGAACAGTGAGCTGGAGAAGTCGTGCTTTCTTTTCAGCATCATAGAAGTGCAGGTGCGTCACCACCACAAAGATTCCTTGTGTACGATGTGCGTACTCAAGTCCTGCAAACACGTCGGGGTCTTCGAGTCGATATGAACACATCTCCTTATGACGGCCAAAATTAAGTACATGTGGATACGCAGGAGTCTTAAGCAAGCCCTGTTTGCGTGAAAATATATACACACACTTAAACCACAGCATCCGAATAAAAACCGCAACATATGCAGGTCTGAAAATCCAGTTACGAAAACCTGCACCACGCCCTCGAATAATGTTCATTCCTGCGTTCTCCACTGATAACACCCCCGCTGTATCAATCCAATCGTGCGGTGGTACAAATATGCTGACAGGCGCGCCGAAGGCGCGCTCTAGTTCTTCTCTCCCCCGTTTCGCCTCTTCTTTCGGAACAGTACCCGCATACTCGAAACGCATTTGCCCTTTTTCTTTTTTATTGGCATGAGTAGTACCATGCTGGAGAATCTCGATTAATGTATTTCCTTTTATATAATCAAACAGTTCAGGATTATCAATTATTGAAAATTCTTTATATTCCTG
Source organism: uncultured bacterium (assembly GCA_903994795.1). Classification (GTDB taxonomy): domain Bacteria; phylum Patescibacteriota; class Minisyncoccia; order Phycocordibacterales; family Phycocordibacteraceae; genus C7867-001. The sequence goes on along the minus strand of CAJEYI010000013.1, from coordinate 13,321 downwards.
TGGCATGTGAGCTGGGTACATATCTCCGACAGGATTAATAAACGGAATACATGAGAAACTCACAGGTATATCTTGAACGAATATATCTGAATACCATCTAGATATATCTGAGGACTTACTGAAATGATTCAAGTCGTCATCTCGTATAATGAATTTCATACGTCTCTAATTTAAGACTTCTTAAAAATAAAATTTGTCTCTTCTTGCTTGGAAAGCAGCCAGTTATGAAGATATGCTGTATTTGTTTCTTTTAATTCTCCATCTGAACTAAGGAAGAAAGGTTTGTATCCTACAGAATCTAGCACTTTAAGTGCCTTGTGTGAGTAGGGGTATAGACCTTCTCCAGACCAGAGCTCTATAGCGACCACTGGAGACGACTTCTCAAGTGTGCGCCGTCCACCTTCCAATACAATACTCTCAGCTCCTTCCACATCAATCTTTAACACTCGTGGAGCTACGTGCGACTGACAATACTCATCGAGTGTTAATGCCGTAGCGATAACTGTGTCATATCCTGACCTGTGTTCGGTAGCAACGCCCGCAACAATTGTACTCTTACCACTGGCATTCCCAGGGTAGCAGTCATAGAATGTTAATTTTCCTCCAACATCCGATAACGCAACATTATTAAGAAATGTATTTTTTGAAAACCCTGTCATGCGTTCAAGATACGGAAAAATACTAGCACTTGGTTCAAAACTATGTATTTCACCGCCTGTAATTAGTGCCTGTCCGAGGGATGTGTAGAATCCATAATTTGCACCAACATCATAAAAAACATCGTCTTCTTTTAATTCTGTAATAAGATACCGAATAAGACCATCTTCATTTGAAGACAAAATGCCGAATTTATATATTGATTGTGTATCAGAATCAGATACTGGCACCATAATTTCTGTACCAAAAAATAGCCTTGCTTTCACTTTAATATTTGCGACAAATAGTAGGCGTCCTTGGATTTTATTCCACACATGAGAAAGATACGCGCCGCGGTATCGCAAAAGCCGTTTCAAGTTTTTATACACACCTCCGCCCATATCTTCTGGAGATGGGTTAAAAGAAGAAATCGATCGATGCGAGTTCTTAACTGCACCATTGAACATATCTAATAGATCTTTTTGTCTTTTTGTCATATGCGAGTACTTTTATTTTTACGAGAGATATCTTCACATATTTCGAAGACTGAGACACCAAAAGGTTTCTTATTCTCAACCGCTTTTCGCGCAGCTTCTCCCATCTCCTTTCGGACCATAGGAGAATGATACAGGAATTCGAGCTTTTCACGAATTGCTCCCGCATCACGAATAGGGACCACAAACCCCGTCTTTCTATCTTCTACAATACCTCGGGCATTCACAGTCGTAATTACGGGTATACCACATGCCATAGCCTCGAGAGTCACACGCCCAAATCCCTCGGTGAGAGTTGGAAATACAAGTACGGAAGCAGCTCGATACAAGTTTTCTGGGTGGGATTCATTCTCAATCCAAGTAATACGTGAATCCTCTGCTATCTTTGCGAGATACATTTCTTTTAATTGATCAGGCATATCAGTAAACCTACCCACTATCACAAGTTCTGCACGAGACAGGTTTGCTGTGCTCCATGCTTTAAGTAGATAATGCAGACCCTTCAGTGGTTGCGTGTGGGCTACATATAACACACTAAATACATCGCCATCCTCGTGTAAATTACTGCTCGGGGAAAACCGTTTCGTATCAATATCTGGAGCTACAACAAATATCTTTTCTGATGGAAAGCCGTTTTGCACATATGAGTCTTTTACAAAGTCTGACATCGAAATCACATAATCAAACATTGCACTTTGTGCCTCTGCTTTTTCTAACTGCATATACAAACCGTCATACGTAGGTACACCAAGTCGTGGCATCTCTTCCCGCTCGAGTTCAGCGTTTGTTTTAATATGAACTGAAACTGCCATATCGATTACGATTGACCCGTTCCTTTTTGCTCTCTCTGCTGCTCTACGCATAAAGTATCCGGGGTGCAAAATCACCACGTCGGCAGGACGGAGTTGTTGTGTAGCAAAGAAATCAAAGATAGTTTCGGTAAACTGACGAGGAAATGAATACTTAAAAATCTTCTCAACTACTCGAAAGAAGTAACGCACGACTTTCGGAGCGGCTTCGGTTGTGTGTCTGAAATAAAATTCCTTTTTGATCTGGCAGATAACTTGCTGGAGCATATTTGCTTTAGCAAACGTATCTATTACCGGCAAAATATCTGGCGTCTTGAGATTTTGTTTTTCTCCCAAATTAGCAAATGTGACAATAGATACATTCATGGCAAAGAGTATTTTAGTATATCAAACCAAGGTTCCTTAGGGCATTGTGCAGGACAACCAACCCAAACCCATACACTGGATAGCGCTTCTGTATGACTTCTTCATGCTGAACAGAGACGTCGACACCCATACCTCTTAGTGCAAGAATTGCCTTGTGTAAGTCTTCACTAAGATACTGTGAATTCCGGAACAGGTTCTCGATATCGAGACCAAACCCAGCCTTTGGTCTATCAATAAGCTCTCGTGGGATATGCTTCGCAAGCATATCTTTTAGAATACCTTTTCCACCTCCCTGAAGATTTTCTGTGATGAAGTGTGGGGCATTATTCCATAACTCTGCTCCAAGTAGAGGAACACGTCCTTCTATTGATGCATACGAGGTAGCCATGTCTGTCTTTCGAAGCATCATATTTTCCAAGTACCAGTCCCTATCAAGGAATGCCTGGTCGCCTTTTGTAAGTAAAGCCTCAGCATCTTTCCAAGCATGTGATGAAGAGAGATCTCGAGCGGGAGAGGTTTTCAATAAGTAGTATGCGGTAGAGAAACCAAACTTTTGTGCGAGAGCGATGAAGAGCGTATTTTTGCCAGAGAAACTTGGTGAGCTTAGGAATAGTGCGTCAAGTGCATGCGAAGGTTGTGCACCATTTTGTTGCTTCATATGTGCGAGCGCTATTGCACGCCCATACCCAAGAAAGAGCTCATCACCTCCTTCTCCTGACAGTACGACTTTCACCTCTTTTGCTGCAAGCCTAGAAACAAATGTTGTTGGGAAAAGTGACGTGTCTGCAATCGGTTCATCAACTCGAGACAGAATCTCTTGATATGATTCATCAAACTCCCTCAAACCAAACCGTGCAATGTGTGCTTTTACTCCAAGCTCTTTAACGATTGCGTTAAAGTACGGCTCGTCTGCAGCACGGCCCTCAACTTGGATGCTGTACGTAGCGAGATCCATCCCTGCTTCCTGTAGAACCGCGGCAATGAGACTTGAGTCAATTCCACCCGAAAAGAACGCCCCAACCGGCACATCCGCAATACAATGCTCGATTACAGAGCGCTTAATTGCATCCTCCATTCCAGCTACAGAATCAATTGCGATAGTGGCGGGAGACCATGCGCCCCGTGTTGCAGTACATTGTGCAATGTCATATTCCAACCACGCACCACGCTCAAGCTTCAAAACTCCTCGCACAAGAGTGTGTGGTGATGGAACATATCCAAGGACCTGGTACAGTCCAAGAACGTCCGTGTTTGCTATCACCTCATATTGTGCTTCTCGCATAAGCGATACGATACCTTTTAGTTCTGATGCAAAAAATAGCGTGCTGTGCTCAGTTGAGTAGTAGAGTGGTTTAATACCTGCATGATCTCGTGCGAGAAACACTTTGCTCGTGCGAAGATCATAGATAGCAAATGCAAACATTCCTCGCAGTCGAGGCAGGAGTGCCTCCCCTCCCCACGCTCGGTATCCCTCAACCAGCACCTCTGTATCTGAAGTAGTACGAAAATGTACTGCATGGGCTTCTTCAAGCTCTTTACGGAGCTCTTGATAGTTATAAATTTCACCATTGAAGACAATGCCGATTTCTTTTTTATCATCAAAAAATGGCTGGTGTGCTCGTGAATCTAAATCAATAATACTTAGACGTGCATGGCCGAGCTGTACAGTTCCATCTGAAAAATACTGCCGCGCATCTGGTCCACGATAGGCAAACGTCGCGAGTGAATCTCGTATTGCTTTTTCACTACTCTTTGTTGCGCCAATGATGCCACACATATAATTATGCTCTATCTACAAGACTGCGGAGGCGAGTGAAGCGAGCCTCCGGTGAAAAGTCTTTTCGTATACGTGCTTGTGCTGCCATTCCATACTTTTCCCGAGCCTGCGCATCAGTGAGCAGTGTGCGTAGTGCTGCTGCACATGCCTTCACATCACCAGATTGTATGAGCAGCCCATCCACGCCATCAGTCATCACGTCTGACACTCCGCCAACCTTCGTTGCCACAACAGGAAGCGCGTATGAAAGTGCCTCGAGTATGACATTCGGACTACCTTCCCATCGGGACGTAGACACAAAAATATCTGCCTTTTCGTATTCACTTTGTAACTGCTTATACGGAAGATGCCCCATAAAGGAGAGCTCTTTACTTACACCTTCTTCACGTGCCTGAGCGTGTAATTCTGCATGCAACACACCATCACCTACAATAGTCGCTGTAAATGGTATGCCTTCAGCATGGAGCATTGCGAGAGTCTCTATTAGGAGTGAATAATTTTTCTGCTCCTGAAGCCGTCCGACAGAAAGAATACGAGGCACAGCAGACTCGTATGAACGTACTTTTGTAGTCTGAATTTTTGTTGCATTTGGGAGAAAGACAATTTTATGTTTTGCAAACGGTAACAGTCGAGCCAGTGAGTTTTGTATCTCAGTCGATAGTGCAATTACCTTATATGGAATCCAGAAAAGAAGTGCGTCCAGTGTTTTTTGTACAACTGTCTTACTTTTAAGTGTATTAGCTTCTCGTTCAATGAGTCGGATGTGGAATCCGGAGAGAAGTACGAGCCACTGTCCTGCCCTATTGCTGTCGTTCAGTGTAGATATAAGAGTATGAACATTCCTTCGTGTACATTCCGCCAAACAACGCTGGACCGCATGAATATCATAAGGACTACGTGCATCAAGATTAAAGAGGCTTACTTCTGGGTTTAGATCAGACACAAGTGCCTGCTCTGTTTTCCCTGAGTACAGTTCAAAAAATGTAACGTCGTATCCTGCACGAATAAATTCATTTGCATCATCTATAAACACGCGCTGTGCTCCACCAAACTCGAGCGAGTTTATAAGAAACGCAATGCTCGGTTTTCTGCGAGTATCTTGCGTCTCCATATTAGTTCCGTTGTGCATGTACGATATATCCGAGTGCGTATTCAGAAGGGTCATAACGTTTCTTAAGTATGCGTGCGCTTGTAGTAAAAAGTCGATCCAGCCAAACTGTCGCGTAGCGTAACGTGTAGTATGCGGCAAACCGGATAGGGGTTGGCATTAAGCGATCCAATAACACGTAGCGCACACTGAACACTCCCGTTCCTAATGGCACAATTTTTGTAATAGTTAAACCGGCATGAGCACACTCTTTTTCAAGGGTTTGCTTACTGTATCTCCAGTAGTCATTTGGTGACGGATGTATCGGGAAAAGAAATGGCACAGCAATTATAACTGAACCTTTTGGCTTAACGATGCGCACCGTTTCTGAGAGAAGTTGTCGATGATTGAAGATGTGCTCGAGCACATTTATAAGAAGCGCGTGATCAAAGGCGCCATCTTTGAATGGCAATGGTTTTTCTAAATCATGGAATACCTTCGGTGCAGTATCAGTATCCATGTTTACGGCAGTCGAAGTGAAGTCACCTTTGAAATACGTTAGGTACTCCCCGTGTGAATCTCCACCAAGGTCTACAACCTTTCCTGAAAGTTCTATAGTAGAAAGTGCATTATGTTCAGCGCGCCGAAGAAGCGAAGGACTTGAAAGCGTACGCATCTTTTTAAGTAGAAAATCTAGCCCGACTCCAACACCAATAAAGATAATTGGATAGATCGGTAGAAGCACACGTACCCACGATGCACGCAAATTAATACATACGGTTGCTAACCATATGCCGAACAATGGCAAGAAGTACCATCGTCTTGCGGGGTTTCGCATGAGCACTCCGGTCCCAACGAGCAGGAACAGTAATAATATGGCCCAGATGACTGTATCTGCGACATTTAACAATCCATCACGAAGTGAATTCGGATGCAACACAAAATCTGAAATCATCGCATACTCATGTCCGTATGATTCCTGGTGCTGTAACACAGTATTCCCAAACCACACGGACGGTGCGAGCACTACTTGCTGTGTTATGAGCGATATGTAATCTGCATGCTCGAGTAGATTATGCTGTGTGGCGAGAAGCATCGGGTAAGCATTTGTTGTATATGCATACCAAGTCTCATTCGAGTGACCGCCATTATACGTAACGTGAGTTACAGGAAGAGAATATTCGAGAGGGACTGTTTCTGGTGTACCAGCGAATGCTATGAAATTATATGGACCACTTGAGCTTACAATATAGTGCCCCGTGAGCGCATGGTTGCGAATCATCCATGGAGAAAGTGTTGCGAGGAAAAAGAGAACAACTACACCAGCGCGCACAAGACGTGCGCGCCACACGTCCGACCCAACGACAAGAATCAGGACGAGCAAGAAGGGCACCCACATCGTTGCTGATGGTTTTTCAAGCACAAGTATACCTAACCCAACCCCAAATAATGCAGCACTTGGTATGTTCCATATACCTTTACCGAGAAATACTCCTGCGAGCAACAACAGCATCAAGAACGATGCGACAGTCTCGGTCATGGTCTGAAGTGTATATAGCCACTGTAGTGGCTCAAAAAGATAAAAAGCGGTCAAAAATAAAGCTACATTTTCTGAAACTTGAAAAGCGCGCAATAGTTTAAAGAGCAACCAACCCATAATAACTAGCAAGAGCGACTGCAACAGAATCATAACGAAACCTGTCCTTCCATCAATCAAGTATGTTCCAGCGAGTAATCCTGGATATATCGGAGTTCTTAATAGCTGGGGCGCGTGATACGAAGGCGGCGCAAGCGAAAAGATATGGTAGTCCAGCATATTTAGTGCTGCCAAGCGGTAATCAAGTGGATCTGGTGTAGTTGAAATGCTTTCTGGTTTGAGTGCAAAGACCGCAACGGCAGAGAGTATGTGTACCACCAACGCAAAGAGCAGGAGGCTTTTAAGGAGTGTTTGTGTACGCATATCTCAGTCTATAACTTTCTGTAGCTGGTCGGCAAGGACTGAAAGACTGCTCTCTTCCACGTACGCTGGAATGGTCAGTAATGCTGGTTTCCCGAGTGCTTTTATCAGTCGATCTGCAAGCTCTTCTGCAGTAGTGAAGTGTGTGTCAGGGTCGTTCGCAAGAGAAGCGAAGTCATCGCTGACTGCGAGAACGCGGCAGCCGCAGGCTACCGCTTCAAACATTGCTTTATCAAACATTCCTGACAACGAGCAGTTTACGAAAATCTCGTGCGACCTAAACAACTCGCGCGCAGCTTCATTAGGAACACCTGCATGAAATGCAACTACATCCGACAAGCCAGCACTCGCACTTCGATCCTTCAGACCCTGGTAGTATGCACCCCCATTAGGAAGAGGTGATCCATAGATATGTGCCACGAACTCCACACCCTTTTTATGTACTATTTCTAATGCGTCTATAAGCATCTCTGGTCGCTTAGTTTCCCATATACCAGAGAGAAACAGTATCGAGTGTGGAATTCGTACAGTGTGTGGATCAAAAGAAAAGCGTTTTGTATCAACGCCAACCGGCATAAGCATTGTTTTTTTAGATCGAACAGTATATGAAAAACGTGACGTGCAGAAAATCTTCGTACAGAAAAACATTGCGATGTCAGTTTTAATTGTCCCTGCGTGATGATTCCGCCACATCATAACTGGTTTTCGTAGTAACCACCACAACCATCCTCCAAGTAGGACGTACTCTTCGTTCATGTGCACAAAGACCTTGTCGTATGAGTTTCGTAGGGCCCAAATGTATTTGTAAAAGTTGATGACGTATTTCAAACGAGACTGTCCGGTTTCTTTTCCGAGTGAATATACTCGTACATTTTTTGGCAAAGCATGCTTCCCTTCTTTGAGACAAATTACAATAATTGAATCAAATCGCGTAGCCAATTCTTCAACCCATCGGTGGAAGAAAGAGAGGGCTAACTCCTCAGTGTCTATGACTTGCGTAAGTATAAGGAGTTTCATGAATTACAGTGTTGATTGAGAAGCAATATCCTTATAGCACTTAGCTACCTTTAAAAGATATTCCTCTTCATTCGAGTATGATCTTAATTGTAACCTAACGGCTTTTGGTTCCCTAACAAGCCAATTATCGAGTGCCGTAGCGAAATCTCCAGAAACAATATCTGCTCCTGCCTCTCGTGCAATACCAACATCTGTAGATAGTACGGGGACTTTCGCTGCGAGTGCTTCCACAATTACCATCCCATACCCCTCATATTCCGAAGTCACGAGCAAGAGATCTGCTTTTGCATAGAATGGTACTGGATCAACAAAAGTCTCAGTAAATTCCACATACTCAGTTAATCGCGCCTCTGCCACCCTTCTCTTTAGTGTTTCTAACAGACTGCCAGAACCAACGAAGATCAGTCTGATGTTGTGGCCTTTTTGTCGAGCTTGTATGAATGCTTCAAGCGCAAGCACTGGATTCTTCTCTGGCTCCATGCGACCAACCCACAAGAGTATTCTTTCGTCGTTCTCTAATTTTGTACGCGCTCCATATTCGCTTTCTTTTTTCTGAGCAATTTCTTCAAATCGACTTAGATCAATATAAATCGGCAGCACCGAGAATGGCACTTTGAGGTTGTAATGCTTCACAATACTATCCTTCATTTCCTGAGAGACAGCATACCCGCCGGCTGCTCGCTTGAGTACATAGCCGGCAATGATAACCCTTACCTGGTTGAGCAACGAATGCCTGCGGTATGACGGCGCAAGAAAATCAGTGTGCACCTCGACAGCTAGTGGCACTCCGTACAGACGACTTATGAAGAACGCAACGAGACCTGTCTCAAAGGGGTCTTGAGCAGACACAATATCAGGACGCTCAAGGCGTCTCGCAATACTAAAAGCATCCCAGCCATACAGAAGTCGTGAGCGAGAGTTTGTAGGGTACGCGTGAAAGTTCCCATCTTCGATTTTCTGTGAGACCTTATGTGACCGTGCAGAAAATACTATCGACGTAACTGAATCAAAGTGTGTTGTGGCAAGAAGAACGATACGACGACGCACCACACTACTTGCAGTAAAAATATTCCTATCTGTTCCGATGAGCATTAGTCGCATATAGTTTTGATCTTTTTTACGAAGGAATCTAGTGAATTCTTAATTGAGAAAAGCTCAGCTTTCTTTTGTGCTGCCTCTGTTCTACGCTCCCATATCTCCGGCTCTGATTGTGTACTAAGAACCGCATCGGTGAATGCTTTGAGGTCGTCATGTGAACACAACACTCCTTCGATGCTGTTTGTAATAAGCTCTGGAAGACTCCCTACTGGCGTGGTAATTACCGGAATACCGCTCCACATGGCCTCGACCACTTGAAAAGAAAAACTTTCGAAAGAAGTGTTGAGTACGAAGGCATCTGCGCGTCGAAGCCAACCAAGGACTTCGGCGCGCGGTAGCGCGCCAGTGAATGTCACGCGCTTGGCTACGCCAAGCGCGTTCGCCTTCTTTTCAAGCTCCTCACGCACTGGGCCATCTCCAGCCACAATTAAATGCCACTCGTCAGGCAATGTGCAAATCAGATCGAGTAACATTGAAAATCCTTTCCATGGAACAAGCCGTCCAAGTGAAAAAAGAATTTTTCCTTTGGGTACAACTGACTCATCGGGTACTACAAATTTCTGTTCCATGTCTACACCTAGATATATACGCTCCACACGGTCTGGAGATATACCCCACTGCTCAACAATGCCTTTGAAGAAATCACTTGGTACTACCAGGAGCACCGATTGTTGTGCTGCCCACTTCTGAAGACTCCTCAACAACTCGACCCGGACACCATACTTCTTCTTTTGAAATACCTCAATCGAATCAGTCACGCCAAATCGCTGCGTCGCTTGTTCCCACACAAAATCTCCTGGCACACGCACAATGACCGGCTTTCGCAAAAGCTTTCCCACTACAATTGCAGGCACTAAGACCGAGAACGTATCAAACGCAACAATGGCATCTGCCGTACGAGCTACCTTGTATAAATTGAACGCATATTGAATATGACGAATTCCACTTGGTAATTTCCTCACATCTCCAAAGGTGCACACACTAGCATCAATCCCATAGCTTGGGAGCTCGGTATATAAAAGCAATGCATCTGTGGCAGGACCGCCCGAATCAGGCGGATAAAGAGGTGTAGCCAAGACAATTTTCATATGTTTATTTTATCGGTACTGTTTGAATTATGCGATTCCAAGCAATTGCGCAAAAAGCGCACGCATGTCTTGTGACACAATGTTCCAGTCATATTTCTTAATTACCATTTCTCTAGCTACTTTAGTTACATCACGCACCTTTTGTGAGTTTTCTAAAATATTTTTAATCACAACAGCAATTTGTTCTGGTGAGTTTGGATCAACAGCCCACCCGGTTGATGGTTTCCCAGGATTCCGTTTTTCATCAAATAGAAAGTCCGGAATCCCTCCCTCTTGTGTAGCAACCACAGGAAGACCTGCGGCCATAGCTTCTATGAATGAATTACCCATCCCTTCGGACCTAGACGGCCGTATAAAGATGTCGCAAGCGTTCAGCATCAATGGCATTTTTTCGTGCGCTATCTGCCCCATAAAGCGTACGCGATCCTCTATGTTTAGCGTACTTGCAAGAGCCCGAAGTTTTTCTTCATCTGGACCAATGCCATATATAAGGAACGACACATTTTCCGGAAGAAATTGCAATGCACGCATTACGTCATCAATGCCGTTTTTATGTACCAATCTAGAGGTTGTAACCATATATACGTCTCTTTCTTTTTTCCCAAGATGTTCTTTCATCTGCATAATTTCATCACTCTTAAACGCGTGAGAGAACTCTGCAACATTCACACCATTAGGTATTACATGCGATTCACCTTTAAATCCCATGCGCACTCCCCATGCTTGCAAAAATGTTGAGATAGGTTGTAACGCGTCAGCAATTACAAAACCTTGTTTAAATAACGGCCATACTGGACGCATTAATTTTTCAATATGCTCAGGTGGATCTCCTTCCTGCAACGTAAGGAGATATTTTACATTTGGGAATCTCTTTTTAAATAGCCCGGCCGGAATCGCACATGAGTGTGCCATCATTGCCCATGTGCAATCGAATTTCTCTTTTTTATGTAATTGTACTGCCTTTATATATGCTCCTATTTGGAAATAGAATTTATTTAGATGTAATGGAAATTGACTTAAATCCGCGATGCTTGGCCTGGCAACTGCAAAACCAATTCGATGAATAATAATATTCCCAATCCGTTCTCTTTTTGGAAGGGCCGAGTCTATGTGTAACGTAACCATATGAAACTCGAACGTATCCGTAGGCAGTCTATCGGTAATTTCTTTAATAGCCACCTCAGCCCCACCTATAAACCTAGGGTAGTAATTTAGTGAAAAGATAAGCACCTTCTTCATATCACCATTAGAACACATATTGTCTTAGATATGTAACATTCGAGAATTTACTAGATCTAAAGTAGGTATACATAAGAAAACGGGCCGGCACGCAGAGCGCCGGCCCGTTTCCCCCGATCTCAATCGCTTAGGCGATGAAAAACTCGGGGAATGTGGCGAAAAAGATCATCCATATTGAGAGTGAGGTGCAGCCACGGTACACCGCCCCCTCTTCATCCGTTCCGTCACGAATCCTCTTGAGAAGGTCCGTGGCGGTGATGTACTCTGCGCTATAGATCGGCTCGTGCCGATCCGGACGCAGGACCTCAATCCTGTCCAGGTCAACCTGGACGAAATAGAGGTCCGCCCACGTTCTCACGAACGTGGGGTTCGGGTTGTGGAAGGGGTAGTTGGGCTGGACAATGTTGAGAACTGTCCGTGCGCCGGTTTCTTCACCAGTCTCGCGGACTGCCGCGACTTCCAGAGACTCACCAGTGAACCTCTCCAGGAACCCCATCGGGGTCTGGCCGACCACGACCTCGTTCCCGTTCCCATTCCCGGGGACTGGATCATCTGCGTGCGGGCGTGGTTGGCGGATTACGCCAATCTTGACGACCCCCGCATTGTCCACTCCCCACGGCACGACATTCACATGCGGGGCTTCCGCATATGAGGGACGATCGAAGTTCGGTGTCCCATCCGTGTGACAAACAACCACTGGCTCGACCTCCCCGAAGGGAGAGGAGACTCGCCAAATGGTTCTGGGGGGCATCACTTCCCCGTTAACTTCCAACCTCCATCCGGGGATGAAAGTGGAACTGGTTTCCGCCAGTCTTACAGTTGCAGCCATTGGCCTTCCTCATTGTCTGATTGATTGCTGATTTACTCTTCCGGCCCGAAGAATTCCGCTGGCCGTCTTGACTTGGAGTTGTAGAAGAACTTTATAAGCGCGGGGCCCTCCAGATATTGGACGGCGATATGCCAGACGTCATCGGCAACGCCGTCCCGAATGACTGGCATGTCAATAGATTTCGCCACATATCCCTCGAATATGTCCTGAGGCACAAACAAGGGAGCAATTTTCCCTTCCCGACACATCAGGACGGAATGGGACTTGTCGGCAAACTGGACCGGCACAAGTGCCGACCTGTTGTCACCCATGTACAAGGGTGACCCGACCTGAGTGACGGTTTTCCCGTTAACGGAACATCCGGGATGAACCGGGAGTCCGTATGGCTCCAGAACGAACCGGAGATATCTGTCGCCGCCTTCTAGGCAGGACAAGACCAGAGCATCGTGCGGTGACTGATTCGCAATTAAACTTGGTGGATTTTGCTGGCGCTGTAACCAGAGGAACAAGCCCTCCGAGTTTCTTTGACGCAAATACAGAACGCGCCAAAGGTTATTTGCCGGTTCCAGCGTCACAACGGCGAAAATCTCACCATTGTTATGGCTGGTCGAATTTAACAAGTCCGACACCTGCCCCCTCAGGAGCACATATGGACGATCTTTTATTGTGATGAGTGGCGTCCCTTCCCCGAAGGTAAAGGACAGATACGCTGGCAAGAACGGCATCAGCGTTTCGGGCGAAAGCGTTACGGTCGAAGTCACGATAGAGCTCCACTTCTGGGTTTCGATGATTGTTCTGATGCGTGCAAATGCCCGATCAGATCGGAAGTGATTATATACTATAAAGGCACGTCTGTCAAATTCAAGACCTGTTAGTTCAACAAGTAATTGCACCACTCCGCTAATATAGCGGATATGGCACACA
>CAJEYI010000012.1 GCA_903994795.1 uncultured bacterium | reverse complement strand
CAGTATTGAAGCCATGGAAATGCTATTTCAGGACACTTTTTTGGGTATTATGCCGGATCTGAGGATCAGTATGCCCAAAATCCATATTCTGTACTACTGGTATTGTTGGGTTGTATTCCCGCACGGCTTTTACTATAGTCTCTCTTTGCTTCTCTCTATATTCTTTCTTTTGCTCGGTAGACTGTGGCTTATCGAATTCCCATGCCTTAGGTCGTCCGACCAGTACGCCTTTGACCCGCTGTAAGACTCCCCGCTCACCAAGCGCTCGATAGACACGATAGACGTAATCTGCGGAAGGTATTTCTTCAGAAGTTTCAGCAATAAGTACGATGTTCTCAAACTGGTCCAACGTAGGAATTGGTGAAGCATGACGAAGAAGTTCGTCAATTGATTCCAAGCATCCTCCCCACGTAGTGCCTTCTCCTGTTTCTGAACCTGACCAAATCCATCCGTCGTTCGGTTCATAGGCACGAACCGAATCTATCATGTCTAAATTATCCCAACCTAATCCCACATCGTTATACACATCGCTTGATCGCAGTTCAATTTCTCCAGTATCAAAAAGAGCGTGCTTTATAAATTCAATTGTAAAGTCATCCATCCTGCCCTGCATAGCGAACTGGGTCATGAGAGCGGCTCCATAGAAAGAAGGTACGCCACTGAGCCACAGATGATTTGCGAAGTGTGTATTATCGCTAAACCCAAAAAATGGCTTGGGGTTGTTTTTGAATACTTCAGATGGAAGGTCTTTTATGTATGTAACTTGATCATTGCCACCCAAAGAAGCTATAACTGCCTTTATTTCAGTATTTTCAAAAGCATCTATAAGATCTTTGGCTCGCTCTTCCTTGGAAGCACTTACTTTCTTAGTTGTTGGGAATTCTACGGGTTCAAGTTCGAATATTTCACGAATTCTTTTCAGACCAAGCTCATATACATGAGGCCACCGTCCAGGCGCGGCAAAAGAAGGCGACAAAATTGCCACTTTGTCGCCCTTCGATAATTTTGGTAATTTGGTGAATTCCATGCGTTTATTGTAGCAAAATTATTTATTATTATTCCCGTCAGAAGTAAAATCTTTCAGAGCAAAGACGATAAAGTCCGGAGAGTAATTTGATCCCAACACTAAACTGTCTTTAGTTTCAATAATTTCTAGTTCGTTACCTCCAAAAAGTTCTTTGTAGTATTCAAGCGGTCTATGGTAATCTCCAAATCTGATTCCGTTCTCTTTAATTACTTTCTCGTATCGAAACTGATCATTATAGCTTACTCCCTCAGGAATGAATCTAGTACTTACCAGGCTATCAGGAAGATAATCATATTTTGGATGGCAAAGACTTAGCACCAAAACCCCATCATCTGTAAGTAATGATTTTGCTGTAGCAAGCAACTTACCCTGCTCTTCTGTCCCTAGAATACATAGTACGAGATTCGATGTCACCACGTCGAATCTACCTAGTAAGTCTTTTTGCTGTTCTTCAAACTCACTTCTAAGCAAGAATGCGGGAGTCTTATATTTATCTCTCGCCTGAGCAACCATTTCATGCGCATCATCAAATGCAATTACATTAAAACCTTCTCTGCAAGCTAGGTCGGCAAACTCTCCCCAGCCACACCCATAATCGAATAGTGTTTTTCCTTTTGAGTATTTTTTAACTAATTCAAGTACAATGGGATTTAACACCTCGTTCTTGGTCGCTTGTATTTCTGGTGCCTGTTTTGCTATAAAATCCCATTCATTCGTCATATCTTTTGTACAAAGTAATTTCCTATAAACAAAACATCTAAATTTGTTCGTTTAAATGTATTCAGTGCATCAAGAGGACTATCAACAATTGCTTCATTATCATTAAAAGACGTATTAAGCAGTACTGGTATACCTGTTATTTCATCAAATTGTGAAATAAGTTCGTAATACTTTTCATTCTGTGCTTTTGTAACAGTCTGGATACGTGCACTTCCATCGACATGTGTAACTGCTGGAATTTTCTCAGGTTGTTTAACCTGAGCATTGATAATCATATATGGAGCAGATATAGAGATATCAAAGCATTCGTGTGATTTCTCTTCTAACACGCTCGGTGCAAAAGGTCTAAAGCTTTCTCGATGTTTTACGCGCTCATTAATAATATCTTTCATTTCAGCCTTACGTGGATCAGCCAAAATGCTTCTATTCCCAAGTGCGCGAGGTCCTATTTCTGACCTACCTTGAAACCATCCGATGATTTTGCCTTCAGCAATTTTCTGAGCTGCTAAAGATGCCAAGTCCAGGAAATTCATTTGCTGGAATGTAATGTCTGTACATGACTTTAAAGCCGTAACTATTTCCTCATCAGAATATTCCTTGCCTTGATATACAGAGATGGGCTTTCGGACTGTGTGTTCCGTATCAAAGTGAGCAAGTCCATAATATGCATTTCCCAAACACTGCCCACTATCGCCAGCTGCGGGTTGTATGTATATATTCTCGATTCCAGAATGATCAAGTAGGAAACGATTAGAGACGGCATTTAAACCAACCCCTCCCGCGATGCAGAGGTTCTTTATTCCTGTTTTTTCAATTAAGTACTGTACTTTATGAAGTAGTGCTCGATCTAGTTCTCGCTGAATAAGCCATGCGACATCTTCAATGTCTTCCGTTATTTCTTCTCCGTCTTTACGAGCTGTAACACTCACGCCTTGGGAATGAAGCCATTCCTCAACAATTTCTGATGAATTGAGACGATCTGAATCAGGTACTAAACACTTAACAACTCCACCTGGTAGCAGATCAAAAATCTGAATATTTTTGTATTTGTTTCGGGTAGCCCCAAATGCAGATAGACCCATGAGTTTCCCTGCATATTTATATCCTGGAAAACCACAGAAGTATGTGAAGTATCTATACACTCCGCCAAAGCCATTCTCACCAGCTTCAATTTCATCTCGCTCTAGTAAAGTAACTCCAGTGCCTTTCCCAATATAGTAACTATTGTGTTCATTCTTGTTACGCCAGTACTGCTCTTGGCTATCTGTGCCTTGAGCCATTTGTTCTGTGAGGACATTTCCATCTCCATCAAGCACCATAACAATTGCTTCTTCAAATGGCGACGGGAAGAATGCTGAATACGCATGGGAAAGATGATGATCGCATACCTGTATCTTTTCAGCAGACACATCAAACCCATTCTTGAGTAGTTGTCGTTGCACTTCCTCAGGTGTAGATAAAACATCTAGACACGAGCTGGCTACAAACAAATCTATATCGTCAATACCAAGACCGTTGTTTTCGAGGATGTACGAAAGGCTTTTTGAGAACCCCGCCTGATATTGTTTTCTAGTGAGTCGTTCCTCATTAATTAACATCTTTACTTCACCGCCTACAATCAAGCTCACTCCTCCATTATCTAAGGGAAGTCCGTATGCAGTCTCTTCAAGATTAAAGCCAATAATTTTCATTTATTTTGATTCTAACGTATGAATTAATTTGTGTCTTTAGAACTCAAACATAGATATCTTTGTGTCGAATGTAAAATATTAATAACTTCTCACAACTCTAGGGCTCGAACCCAATCCATGTCTTATTTATTCACTTTTCAGGATTTATATAAATTGACCCGTCTCGAGCACTCGATGCTAAAGCTTAGTTCCTTGATGGAAAGTCATCTGCCATCGACCGTCTCGATTGATCCAAATCGAACTCCTATTAGTAGAGACTTTCGTCACCTTATCGGTATCGATCATCGTTGCCTTATAGGTGACAAGCGTAACATTTGGTGCAAGTTCTCTAGCATTGAAATCTGCTATGTCTACTTCTAAATCAACTTGCTCTTCTTCCAATCCATTCATTGTGTCTTGTTTGTAATAAGTGCCTCCAGATTTTCCAAATTCCATAAAGTCCTCGGCGATAAGTGGGTCAACTTGTTCACGAGAATTGCGAACTTCCTTTTTATGAAGACTGGTCTCAAGTTCTCTAAATTCCTTTAATTGTTCAGGCGACATATGCTTTATTGTACATTATCGACACGTCTCGAGCCCGATAACCTAGCACGAGTTGGCTACAAGAATCGGGTTCGGACGTACACTAGCTAAGCCGTGAGGTGTACCCGGTAGACCAAGGGCCGTCTGACTAATCATCAGCGGCTCTTTTCTTTTGTAAACTTACTTACTGAGAGCCTAAGACGAGATCCGAACTGTTTTGGCTAGTGCTATACAAGTCCTTAGTCCAGCTACAGGCCAGCCTCTTTCTTTAGCACCTCATTCACAGTAGCCATGGTCATCAAACCAAAATATCCAGTGGAAGGGAGATTGTGAGCCGCTTGAAACTTCTTGAGTGCTTTGAATGTACTCGGTCCGAAGTGTGTCGTCTCATTTCCCATAGAGCCTGCACCTGTCGATGCGATGAAAAATCCAGAAGAGTTTAGTGCTTTCTGAAGAATCTTGATATCTGCACTCGTATCACCAAGCTTGTGAACATGTGTGATGAGAGTACTGGTTGAGGTCGTAAACGTAGGTACAGAAATTACCGTTGTAATCTGTGGAACTAAGTTTTTTCTGTTTATGATTATTGATTGTCCGGACACTCCATGACTACTTGTTGGAGCCGGACACCCACTTGTAGTGAAGGTCGCATCAGGGCTGCTCGTTCCTGTCCCGACTGTATTCACAGCATAACTCTGATAGTGATATGTTGTGCTACAAACAAGACCCGTGAGAGTAGCGGTAAAGGCACCGGTCGAAAATGAGCCCGACTCTGAGGTCGGTGAAAGCTCGTAGGATGAGGTGCGTCCGTAGTTAAAGCCGCGCGTTGTAGGATTCGCTCCACCAGTTGCTACAATCGCTCCATTCAAAATTGCACTGGTTGTTGTTATGGAGGAGGGATCGCTCGTAGTTGCTGTCGGAACAACGACTGTATTGACCGAATAATTTGCAGAATTCACCGAACCCATAGGGACGAGCTTCGTAACACTGCCATCGTCGCGATTTGCAATCCACATATAATTTGTATCAAACGCAATACCGTAGCCAGCTATAGATGTCTCTGGGTAGTTCGTGATAACTCCTGTTGGGCTAATTCTACTTACGCTATTATCGAAATTGTTCGCAGTCCACATGTTCGTGCCGTCGAAGGCAATACCATACGGACCAGAGCCTGTGCCCGGATAATTTGTAGCTACTCCTGAAGGAGTGATTTTTGTGACACTATTGCTACCCGAATTTGAGATCCACATATTTGTGCCATCGAAAGCAATATTGCGCGGATTTGAGCTGTTGTTGCCAACATTGTATGTAGTGATCGTTCCAGTCGGAGTGATCTTCGAAACACTGCCATCGTTGTAGTTTGCAGTCCACATGTTCGTGCCGTCGAAGGCGATGCCGAATGGTCCCCACCCTGTACCGCTATATTTAGTAACTGTGCCGTTTGGTGCAATCTTCGAAACAGCATCATCCCCGAAGTCTGCCGTCCACATATTCGTGCCGTCGAAGGCGATGCCGTATGGATTCGTACCAACTCCACCATAAGCAGTAACTGTCCCTGTTGGGGTTATTTTATCCACCTCTCCTCCTGCCACTGCTGCATCTGCCGTCCACATGTTCGTACCATCGAAGGCGATACTGTACGCTCCCGTACCAATTCCAGAATATGTCGTGGTTGCTCCTCCAGGTGTAGTCTTTGAGACCGTATGGTTGTACGCATTTGATGACCACATGTTCGTACCATCGAAGGCGATGCCGGTAGTGCCTCCACCAAGTCCACCATATGTAGTTGTTGCCGCAGTCGGGCTAATAGTAATACTGTTTGTGGGAGCATTCGTGGCTGGCGATGGAGTAAGTGTGGCGGTGTAGATCAGAGGATTTCCCGTGACTGTGAAGCTCGAAAGACTGCCACTTGGAACCGTCGCGTTCCCCGCTGTAAATGAAGCTGGCGCGTACGGAAATGTAAACGTGACTGTCGTTGTTTGGCCAGTGGTTAGTGTTGAACTTCCCAAAACTACCGAAGCTGATGAAAAGGCGAATGCAGCAGGAACAGCAATCGATGAGAAAGAGATAAATAATGCAACCGCAAAAGCAAAAGATTTTTTATAAAAGTTGTTCATTAAAAGAATCTTAGCACGCGCAGGTTGCAAATTCACGCACAAGTTGGCTGGCCGTCTCGAGCTAGGACCGACTTCGGCTAAGTCCTACATGCTCCGTTTGGTAAGCTTTCGGAAATTAAAACGACACGTCTCAAGCCCCTAATGTATTACATCAGATCGTAAATCTTATTTTTTTCTTCATCTGTAAGATTTCTCCCGAGAGGATATAGAGTGTAACGAAATTTTCGATCATCTTCTTTTCGTTCGCCTTCAACATTTGAAGTAATACCTTCTTGCCAGTTCGCGTCTTTAATTCCTACAAAAATTTGTAAGGGTGTTTCGTGTTTGCAGGTTGAAGTACATACGGCAACAGCATTCGGAATCCCCATTTGTGCAAGATCAAATGTGTACCAGCTTGGAGTAACGACTTGTGTTGGATTTTCAACAATTCTAAAGCTTTTCATTACACACGACCTTAAGCGTTCGTGAAGAGTTTCCGATGATTCTCCAGATTTCTGTTGAATCTCTTGAGTACGACTAAAAGTCATTTCTTGGAATGAAAACGGGGCTTTAAAATTAGGTTTCGGCGTGCGTTCCATTACTCAATTATATCAGTTGAATTCAGCGAGGGAATCGACGCGTCTCGAGTACTACAAATAATGACAAAAGTGACACAGAAATGCACTTCTGTCTGTCACGAAAAAAGTTACATTTAGACGTCTTCTTTCTATTAAATGCTTACAACTGTGCGCTTCTTACCAACAAACCTCTCTACGTAATCAAAGTTTATTCAAAATACAAACCAAAGCACTAATCCCGCCGGGATGATAATCGGTCCCTGAAGCTGGAACGTGACAAAAGAGGCGACAATCCACACGAGCCATGGAGCAGTGACTGTTGGCACAATATCTTCTTTCCCCTTTCGGTATAGATAGCTTCCAATCACACTTGCTCCAAGTAGTGGTGCAGATGCTCCCATGAATGCAAGAAACGCAAACATCCGATAATGGAGGAGTTTCATTCTAATTCTGCAATCTTAAGCACACCTTCCTGGGACTCTATTTCTTCCATTGTGGATTCACCCAAACCTTTAATTTCAAGGATCCCTTTTTCATATAAATCGCTTATATTCTTTTCGTTAAATAGTTGCTCAATCTCAGCATACAACTTGCGAGCAATTGCGTGTCGTTGAGGATACGTGATACGCGCATCTTTGGCATATGGAACTAAAGAATTCTCTGAGGTAATAACAAAATCAATGTCAGTATTATCTTTAATCGGACTCGCAAGCACTCTTCCACCTACGATATAGAAACCAATCTTTCCTGCATCTATCCCTTGCTCTGTTGTGAGTGCTCGGAATTTACGTAGTATATGGGGTGCAAATACGAGAATATGTTCAGCAATCTTCACAAGACGTTCTCGTCGAGATTCCATTGTGACTTCGTCATATTCAAGATTGAGCGGACTTTGTTTTATTTTTTCAATCAGAGAATTGACTGCCTTCTGAGTCGGTGACTCTTCAGTTCCGGATTTAGCAACTGGAATTCCTTCGAAGGACATACTCCGATTATATCAGAAAGCTCTTGCTGGCCGTCTCGTGTTAGAACCGTGGTCGACCAAGCCCTGCTTGCTCGGTTTGGTGATTTTTTGGAAACTGAAACGACGCCTCTCGTGCAGCAATTAATAGTAGTTTCTAAGTACTTAAAATTTTATCTTAGATTCTATTTAATCTGATACCCTATCTCAGTCTGAACTGGCTTATTAGATAATCCAAAGATTACGTATTGACCAACTGGATTCTGAATATATAAATTTCCGTTGTTATCAACTCCTTGCAGGCTGGCACCCCCACCAACGACGAAAGCATGACCAAACTGAAGATTATCGTTATGATTCTTATCATAAAAAGTAACTCTTGAAATAGGAGTACCCGGTACTACGCTTACATTAAATGAAGTTAAATAATATCCTTTATACATTCCCTCAGTCTGAAACTTACTTAAACCATTTTGTGTAATTGCTATCTGGGTGGGTGGAATTGAATTATTAACTACATTTGTACCTCCCATTTGCCCAACAGTATTTATTAACCCACTTTGTGCTGTAGATTTCTCAGAAAAGAAAACTGTTACAAAAATCAAACCAATCACACCTAGCAGTGCTGCCTGAATTGTTCTACTTCTAAAAAAGTTTTTCATATGTAATATTTGATTTGAAAGATATAACCTATCATTGTATAAATTGTAACTTAATTAGCGGTGGTCTTAAGATATTTTGGAAATACTTTTTGGAATTTCTCAGCAATGTGAATAAGCCAGTTGAAATCTGACTCCCAGTTATCTTCACGGTTAAAATCTCCACCGTAAGAAATTTTGATCCGACTAGCCTTTTTATCTGGTAATTCCATCCATTCGAGCTTTTCACTAAGTTCCTGCTCTATAGAATCTTTTTGTGCAAATAATTTTGCGTATAATTCTTTATTATCAGAAATCCAGAGTTCTACTCCATAGAGATTTTCTCGTGAATTAATACTAAGGGAGACATGAGCAGCACTAGTGCCTATACTCATATTCAACCAATATTGAGGTAAACCTTTCTGAAAACGAAGGGTGCTATTGTTTTGCTTCGCAAAGTCTCGAAGAGCATTCCAAAACTTGAGTTGTCTGAGTTTTGTTTCAGTGAATTCGCCATTCCCCACGGATTCTCTTACAGCCTTTGCCCAACCATTAGGTCTACAGACCATCTCAAACTTTGGTGCTAACGCTGAATCTTCAATTTGCCAGAGTTCTATTTTCAGCAGATAAAATTCCACATCTTCATCAGTATGCTCATTAAGCCAATCAACTGCGCGACGATGTTCCTCGCGAACGTCTTTAACTACCCATATAATTAACTCAGCATCATATCCTGAAGAATAAGTAATTAGTTTGCCTAGATGATCATGATTAGTTATCTCTAATTGGTTCTCTATAATTATTTTTCTTCCAGTATTTTCTTCTTCTGCAAGAATGTCTACGTTGAAATTACCTACTGCCGCTTCGGTTTGTATGAGTCGTATATCAAAGCCAACTTCATCCCCTAAAAGTTTCAAGTTATCCTCTTGGGCAAGCCAGTGAGTAAAATCATGAGCTTCATGCTTCCAACCTTCTCGCAATTCAACTTTCTTGAGTTTTCCTAGACTCATGTATGTATTACTTAATTTGAGTAAATCAAGTCCTTACTATGCGTCTCGTGCGCGCACGACTTGGCTGGCCGTCTCGAGCTAGAACCGTGGTTGGCCAAGCCCTGCTTAGTCCGTTTGATGAGTTTTCAGAATCCAAAACGACGCGTCTCGTGCGCTGCAAAAAGTGACAAAAGTGACACAGGAACGCACTTACGAGTGTCACGAAATAAAGTTACAACTTCCTGTCCTCTTTTATCTAATGTGTTATATGTTCTTGTCCGGATTATAATGAAAACGCCTCGCTGGCATTATTAAGTCAAAGAGCAGTACATCAGGGCGCCGGCGAGGCTTTAATACATTGATTCGATCCGGTTCTCCTCTAAGTATTTAATAATGTCATTCTTGATGAAACGAATACCACCACCCACCTTTATGAATGGTATGTGCCTTCCCTGCTGAAGACGCCTGACTGAGGTTGGAGATATCCTTAGGAACTCTGCGACTTCTTTTATAGTTAGTATCTCTATACCTTCTAAAGAGCTTTTCATGATGAAAGTATATCCTGTTCAGCATGAACCCGAGAAATAATCTTCCTCGTGTTTCCATGAGACAGAAGACCTAAATATGAATTCAATCGCTCTTTTGAGCTATTGCTCTTGAGTCTATTAAACATCCTTCTCTTGCTAACCGTTCGCAACACACGATGATCTGGATAGTGAACCCAGCCGAGGAAATCCACGCCCGATGCGAAGGATTTTATATAGACCTTATCTGGGTGCATGGTTAGCCCGAGATTGCTTTCAAGATACTGATTGAGTTGCGGGATGAGAGATTGAAGATAGTCCTTATCCTCGCTCAAGAATACAAAGTCGTCTGCGTAACGAATGTAATACTTTGCCTTGATACGGTGCTTCACAAACTGGTCGAAATCATTCATATATACATTTGCGAAAAGCTGCGAGGTGAGGTTGCCAAGCGGTAGACCCGTATAAGAAGTGGATTCAAAACTTAAGACTATCTCTTTCAGTAGATCGTTAATATCGACGTCAGGGATACGTGCGGTTAGTACTGCAAGAAGCTTTTCGTGCTGCATGGAAGCAAAGAATTTTCGTATGTCGCATTTTAGCACCCAAGCGGTACGGGTATTATTTTGACTCACCTTATAGTAGAAGTCCTTAAATCGGTCGAGTGCTTTATGTATACCTTTGTCGTCACGGCACGAGTATGAATCGAAGACAAAAGTACTATCAAAAAACGGATAAAGTTTTCGGTACAGAGCATGATGCAATAAGCGATCACGGACAGTCGCCTTGTGGATAATGCGAGGTTTCGGATCAGAGATGTTGAAACTTATATATCCCCCGTGTCGATATGATTTATTCTTTAAATCATTATGCAGGCTGAGGACATTATCCATAAGATTTGCCTCAAATGCTCGCACGTCTTTCCGCGATCGCTTTCCGTTCAAGAATTCGCGCCACGCGTCGAGCAAATTTTCGAGTGAAATGATATCTTGATATGTATGTCCGAAACTCGCTCGCATCCTTCTAAGGCTACCCCCCCCCCCCCGACACTTCCAGTCCTCGCTCAGGTAAAAGGTGTGTATATCGTTTGGAGTGCGTACGCATCAAAACTCCCCAAGACCGCCAAGTATTCACTCGGTCTTAAGATCGACAATTTATTTATAGACATAATTGAGGCAATTTCAATAGCAGCATTTCAGCAACGTGCGGAAAAACTTCCTTATCTTAAACGAGCCGTTGCGCGAGTTGATACTCTTAAAGTATTTCTTCAGCTACTTTGGGAAATGAAATTAATGGATACAAAGCAATACGCCGAGATATCGGAAAAACTTGCTGACATAGGAAAGATGCTTGGCGGCTGGTATGGGCAAGTTATTAAACAAAACTCTCCCGTAGGTACGGGAGAGAAATGAAGTAAGTTGCGAAGACGGAACACGATGCGATTGGACAGATTCCACTGATTGTCGGGATTCGTCCAGTTCGTATTGAGCCACTGCTTGCCGTCGTCATTCCGCTTGACGTTGAAGACGTTCGGGTTGCCGTCGGAATCGGTTTGCGCGCCACACCATCCGTACCACCACCCTTTGAGTACTCTTAGGGTTGTATCTTATTCGCGATCAGGAATCGCCGAGTGTGACGCACCAAGTATCTTCATTTTTGAAGTTTCTGCGTATATCACTCTAGCTCAAACCATGGTCGGAGCTATTCTCGATATACGGATACTGGGTTCGGTAGCCAAGAGCGAACTCTCGCATATTCACCTACTACCGTTTCTCACTATATCGTATGTAAAATTTTGTCAGGGTGTGTAGAAAGCCCCCGGCGCATCACTGCGGCGGGGGCTTGGTTGGTCGAAGGACAAAGTGTCAAAGGGACATAGTGCTGAGGCACAAGTCCCAAGGATCCTAGTCCTAAGTGACCTTCTTGCGAAGACGGAACACGATGCGACTGGACAGATACCACCGACCGTCGGGATCCGCCCAGCCCGCATGGAGCCACTGCTCGCCGTCGTCACTCCGCCCGACGCCGAAGACGCGCGGGCGGCCGTCGGAACCGGTGATGCGCTCCATCGCGATCCAGAGGACTTCGCCCTTCGGCTGATCCTTGTACTGGTCGCGGATGTGCAGGCCGGCCTCGGCAGGAAGCAGTTCGACGACGTGGCCATCGAGCCGTTCGGCGTTCTGCTCGCTCCATTCCCGCAAACGGGTCGGGTCGAGCAGTTCGGTCGTGGTCGGTTGACGTTGGTAGCCGAAGTCCGCCGGAGTGAGCACGATGGTGTCGATCTCCTCCTCGACGTCGAGCGTCGTGAAGTCGCGGTTGTTCACAAGGCTTTCGGCATAGCCGCTGACCTGGAATCCGGCTTTCACACGCTGCAGGAGCGCCTTCTTGGCGACGCCGCCGATGAGGAAGCTGCGCCATTTGGCGAACCCGGGTTCGACATGAAGCGTCGGAGGTTCCGGCATCTTCCCTTCGATAACCGCCTGAATGGCGGCCATCACGTCGTCGAAGTTGGCATAGGAGCCGGCCTTCACGCGACGGAACAGGTCGTACTGACGAACGGCGAGCTGACCCAGCTGACCGTCCGTGACAAGAGTCTTGGTATCCATAATATACCTCGTCGTGACAGTTATGCTGCTGTTCAAGCTCGCCCGTATTCGGGTTTGCCACAGCGGAGAAAGGCCTAGATAAGCCGCTCTTCGCTGTGGCAAATTCGCAAGATATTCTCAAAGAACTTCTCCATCTATAATAGCATACGTCAAGACTAAAGTCAAGCCCTTTTGACCGTTTCCTTTCAAGAGAATATCCTTACATGACTTATGAGCCAAATAGTTATAGGCGTAGTTGTTGCGGTCATTTCAGCTTTTGTTATTAAGCTACTTGGCATTGGGAACACAAAGACAGTAGTGAGCATTCAAGGAGGTAAGCGCGCTACTACAGGATGGAAAGTACTTATTGTGATCGGCTGGCTCATGTTTGTTGGCGGTGGATACTACTGGATTGCATGGGGATGCACGAACGGGTTTGGCAGCCCTCATGCAATCATTGGACTCACGGTATTCTTTTATGGAGCAATAATACTTGGCGTTGGGAAATTCGGTGCGTGGTGGAATCGAAATTAAGTCTTCTTTCTAGGAGATCTCTTGATTCCCTTTTTCAACCGTATCCCTCGCAATCTTTCTCTACGTTCTGCTTTAGCTTTTTGTTTCTCAGCTTTCTCTTCTTCTCGTTGTTTCATCTCTTCCTCTGATACCGTTCGCATATACTTAATGATGCCGTAGTCTTTTAAATGCTCGAATGGATCAACAAATCGATACCACGGCTCAAAATGAGTCCAGATTTTCCCGTCTTTCTTTTCACGTACCGATTGTGATTCAGTCATTTTCTTTGGAGGCAAGAAATCTTTGTTATCTTCAATAAGAAATAGCTCGTAGTGGGAACCTTTACCATAATAAGAGATAACGCGAGGCTTGATGAGTCCATCCTTGATCCATTTCCTGAGCGTAGTTCCCTTTAAGCTGAATCGATCTTCAAGATCATATTTTGAATACCAGCTTTCTTTATCACTTGCGACGGTTGCCGGAATCTCTCCTTCATCGATTGCTTTCTGACAGATAAGGCACTTGATACCATACTCGTCGTACCAATTATCGCCTTCCGGCGTACCGGCATGGCAAATATTGCAACTAAATCTACCTTCGAGATGAAAACCCTTTGGATTCTCCTCTAACTTCTTTTTTCTTCGCTCGTCCTCTTCTTTCCATTCCTCCATGAACTTGGAGAGGCCTTCCATGCGGTATTTTTCGTCCTGATACTCTTTGCCCTTTTCTTCGGTGAGGCAGAAGCGATCGCGGTCTTTAGCAAAGCTAAGGTCTATCTCTTCTTCCTTTGGCTTGAACCATTCGTGTTCTTCTCTCTCGACGTTTCCACACGAAGAACACGTTGAGATGACGAGATATCCGTCCGTCTTTTCCTCCGAGGTTTTGGTGAGTGGCATACTGCACTTCAAACAGGGATCTGGATCTGTACGCCATTCCTCTCCGTCATTAAAGAAGGCACGTCGTGGAAGACACTTATTTGGACAATCGAACATAAACAGCACGCGATCTTCTTTATCACCTAGCGACCACAAATCTTTCCATGTCACTTTAAGGCGGTTCCGGCACGTAAGGCACCGAATGTCTTCGGGAGGCTGCGCTGATTCATACAACTCATCTTTCTTACGATCCCTATCCATCCACTCGCGAATGGTTTTCTCACGATTGATATATCGCTCACCAGCTTCTATACGCAAACACAATTCAAGAGCAAAATTCTTAATTGCAGCAGTCTGTTCTTTGGTTACCCCTTCAGATAATTCTTTCTCATCTTTATCTTTCTTAAAAAACTCCTCAGAGCGACGGCATCGCTCGACTGTGAATCGGTCGTACAGGTCTGCGTAGTACTGGTAGGATTTGAGACGAGTTTCCATACTTATATTTGTATGAATTCACCTCAATAATATAGGACGACTTTCTTCTCTTCAACCATTTACTTTTTATCAAGGATTTTTGGCAATAATTCATCTGTCAAATCAACTGATTCCTCGATAGTGCTAGTACCCGCCCCTGCTTCCAAGAAGCTGCTTTTGCCGGATTCATTCACTCCAATAAGAGCGTACGTATAACTTCCGCCAATCTCCTTAATTTCAAGAGATTGTTCTTCAACACTACGGAAGTTCTTGACGGTTATCTTTTTTAATTTCATAGCTCTTTCCGAATATTCTACTACTTCTGCCAATTTTTCTAAATGGCCTTATAATTAAGGTATGGACTACAAACTCGAGGTAAAACCCTTCACACAAAAGGAAGGAGCGAGTTACAAAGTAATTCGACTCACGGATACTGCTGTCCACACAGCGGCAAAAACCCCCACGCCCTCTCTCGGAAAGAAAATTCAAAAGGCATTTGAGGACAATAAGCCAGATCGCCTTTATTTTCCTGTTGATCCACTACTCTTGGAGAACAGTCGTGAGTACGTTCTTAATCGCCTCATGCAAGATCTAGATTTCATTAAAATGGTGCAGGAGGAAGAGGCTCAGGGAAATAAGGTATTAATCGAAATACCCGAGCATGGTATTCCCTCAGTGCCTGGAAAAGACATGCTCGAATTCATAGACAGTAAGAACGGCAAACGCGCACTACGAGGTATTGCTAAAAATAAGGCCAAGTAATAAAATATAAGTAAGCGTAGTAAAAAGTAGAATTGTGTATCGCCTTCCGGCCATGCCTATTCCGCGCAAGAAGTAAGTTGAGGTAATCGAGCCTCGCCTTGTTTCGTGTGTGGAATAGGCCTTTTCTATTTCCATACATCCTTACAAAACCTAGTTTTAAAGGAGTATGAACACTAACAACATCAGCATCGTCTATGTTCCCGTGAGCGAACTTAAGCCAGCGGAATACAATCCCCGCAAGAGTTCAAAAGAAGCCTTGAGCCAATTGAAAGAAAGCATAACGCGCTTCTCGGTCGTTGACCCTATTATCGTGAATTCCGCACCTAAGCGAAAAGGGGTCGTGATTGGCGGCCACATGCGCCTACGTGCAGCTAAGGAGCTTCGGCATGAGAGCGTACCAGTTGTCTATGTGTGTATTGAAGACATTGAGAAAGAAAAGGAGCTGAACTTGCGCCTTAACCGCAATACAGGCGAATGGGACTTTGAGAAGTTAAAGTTCTTTGATCCTGATTTCCTCACTGAGATTGGTTTCAGCGACAGTGACCTTTCTGAAGTATGGAAAGAAAATCTTGAAGCACAGGATGATGAATTCGATGAGGAGCAGGAACTAAAGAAGATTAAAGTTCCGGTAACTAAGCTTGGTGACATTATTGCACTCGGAGAACACAAGTTAATTTGTGGAGACTCCACGGATCAAAATGTTCTTGCAAGATTGTTCGGAAATGAGCGAGCGTCGATAATCTACTCAGACCCAATCTACAATCTGAAAGGTGCTGTTGACTACAACAAGGGTATCGGTGGCAAGCAGAACTACGGCGGTAACGTAAACGATACGCGCACGGATTCTGAGTATAAGGAATTCCTCAAGAAGACGTTGATTGCTGCGCTCTCGGTAACGAAAGAGGACACGCATGTCTTCTATTGGAATGATCAGGCCCAAATAGGAATTCTACAAGAACTCTATCGCGAACTTGGTCTTACGAACCGACGTGTGTGCCTCTGGTTGAAAAATGCCCAGAATCCGACACCAGGTGTAGCTTTTTCAAAAGCCTACGAGCCTTGTATATACGGCACTCGTGGTAGGCCGTATCTTAATGATAACATCCAAAACCTCAACGAGGTACTGAATAAGGAGATAACCACTGGCAATAATCTTCTTGAAGAAACTCTCGACCACCTCGACGTGTGGGCGGTAAAGCGACTATCGGGAAAGGACTACGAACACGCAACGAGCAAGCCTCCCAAGCTCCACGAAAAAGCGATTCGTCGCTGCACTCGTGTCGGAGACATTATCCTTGATAGCTTCTCTGGATCAGCAAGCACGATGATTGCCGCAGAACAGCTGAAGCGGCGCGTATACGCGGTCG
Organism: uncultured bacterium; assembly: GCA_903994795.1. Taxonomy (GTDB): domain Bacteria; phylum Patescibacteriota; class Minisyncoccia; order Phycocordibacterales; family Phycocordibacteraceae; genus C7867-001. The sequence goes on along the minus strand of CAJEYI010000012.1, from coordinate 11,825 downwards.
AACTTGAACCTGTTTTCTGTGATCTCGCGATACGCAGATTTGAGAAACTCACAGGACAGAAAGCAACCGTAATCGAAAACATCTATGAAAAAAGCTAAAGTCCGCAAAGCGTTTCTCGAAGAGTTGAAGCGCGTCCCTATTGTGCAGGTTGCATGTGAGAAAGTTGCCATATCTCGTAACAGCGTCTATCGCTGGAAAGCGGAAGACGCCGAGTTTGCCAAAGCCATGGAAGAAGCATTGGCTGAGGGCGAAGCGTTGGTGAACGACATGACAGAGAGCCAACTCATGAGTCTCATCCGTGAGAAGAACTGGCACGCGATTTCCTTCTGGCTCCGTAAGCGTAATCCAAAGTTCCGCGATCGAGTAGAGGTGAGTGGGAAGATTGAACGGGTCGATAAACCGCTTTCTCCAGAGGAGGAAGAACTTATGAAAGCAGGACTGCGGCTTGCGCTGCCAGAACACCATGAATCCCCTGACGCCTGAGTTCGAGCAGATCATCGAGAGAATGGTGAAAGACCAGAACTTCCGCCTTGCGATGGTACGCAAGAGCTTCTTCTGGTTCTTCCATTATTACTTTCAAAAATATGTAAAATATCAGACCGCTGACTTTCAGCGAGAGATATTTCAGTTACTTGAAAATCAAAGCTACCAGAACATAGTCATCACCGCTTTTCGCGGAAGCGGAAAGAGTACGATTGTGACACTCGCGTACGCTATCTGGTGCATCTTAGGGGAACAGGAGCGCAAGTATGTGCTTATCCTCGGAAACACGCAGGTAAAAGCGCAGATACTCCTGCTCGCGATCAAGCATGAATTCGAACACAACGAACTGTTGAGAGCTGACCTCGGACCATTCAAGGAAGAGAACAACCAATGGGGCGCAATCGCGCTTATCTTGGCGCAGTATGGCGCTAAGATTTCCATTAGCTCCGTTGAGCAGAGCGTGCGCGGTGCGCGTCATTATGAGCACCGTCCTGATGTGATCATCTGCGACGACCTTGAAGACATGGACTCGGTACGAACGCAGGAGAGCCGTGACAAGATATTCGAGTGGCTTACGAGCGATGTTCTACCTGCAGGCGACAAACACACACGCTTGATTTTCATCGGTACGCCGCTCCATGAGGATTCCCTCTTGAAGCGACTTGAGAAGTTGTTTACCTCTGGCAATCCGAAGAATGTCTTTCGACGTTATCCAATCATAGACGAAGAAGGCAAACCGCTCTGGCCGGGTAAATTCCCTACGGACAAAGAAATTCAGGCTGAACGCGAGAAGTGCCTCAATGATCGAGCTTGGCAACGGGAATACTTGCTGCGAATCGTACAGAGCGAAACACAGATCATAAAGCGTGAAGACATCCACTTCTACACCGAACTGCCGAAGACTGGTCACCGGCGGACGATCCTCATGATCGATCCTGCCCATTCACAAAGAGCAGGAGCCGACTGCACAGCTATGGTCGCGCTGCATATGTATGGCAACGGTAAAGATCGTTGTATCTATGTCTCTCACTATACGGTGAATGCACAACTTACTACCGATCAGCTCATCGCAAAGGTAAAGCAACTCACGCAGCTGCTCACAACTTCGGGCTACAACTGTCATGTATACGTCGAGGACGTCGGCGTTCAAGGAGTATTCACCGATCTGCTCGTACGAGAAGGAATTTACGCCAAGGGCTATAAGCCTCGCGGAGAGACAAAGATATCTAGAGTCGAGACAGTTGCCCCGTGGGCAGAACTTGGTAAAGTGCGTTTCGCTCTAAAAGGCAACGAGTCACTCATTCAACAGATACTTGGTTTTGGCATAGAGAAGCATGATGACCTAGTCGATGCCTTCACTATGGGATGTATCCAACTTATAAAAGATACAAATCACCATTTTAGTATTACGCATATCTACATGGATGGTGGCAGACCAAACAACAACGACTGGATGACAAGTAATCGTGGATGGACAAGACTTAATTAGACCCTCTCTAACAACTCGGATCAAGTATTCTGCTTGGATACGTTGCAAGCAGTTCTTTGAGCGTATCAAACGAGACAAGGTATTTCTCGCTTAAACTCTTCCACGCAGCACAGGAGGCTGGGTAGTAGTATTTAGAGGAGTAATATGAAGAGGTGTAGTAGGCGGCTGACGACGCTGGCGTTGCAGTCTGTGTTTGTGCTGGAGGTGTATGAGTCGTTACTTGTGTCTGCATTGTTGGAGCAGTCTGCGCGGCAGGAGCGGTAGCACTTGGAGTCACACCTTCCATTTCTTCCTCATAGTAGAAATACCAGTCGGTTGTCATTCGAGTTTGCGCCATCTGAGGCGTTATTTGACCATTGCAGATTTGATCATGCTCAAAGTTTTCAAACTGATCCTTTTGATGGAAACCTGGTGGAGGTAGTGCTGGTTCAAGCCAGAGATTCTTGATGTCATTTGAGCCACCAATCTCAAGTGGTATGAAATGATCTACTTCGTATGCTCCTGTTGCTTGTGGATAGCTCACTCCGTATTCGGCGTACACTTGTTTTTTTGTTGCTGCGGACACATTACGAACGGTCGAAGCGTATCCCTTAGCACAAATCGTTGCGGCATCGGTCGTGAGGACTGCGCCGGGCGTAAGAGAAGGATTAGGGTAGAGACGAGCGGCTCCTGCCTTAGCACTTGAAGGAGGAGCGACGACTGGAGTGTCTGCTGTTTTAGTTAGAGCAGCCTGTGCAGCAGCTTCATCAGCTGCCGAAGGAATATCATCGTCTGTATCTGTACTCGTTGCGATTGCTTGGGAAGTTGCATTAGTAGTCGTGCTTGTAACTGTATTGACTGCTACGACTGGCGCGGAGGCCACTATATGAGGTGCAGTTATGGCAATCAAAACGAGAAGCGTTATCGACGCGCTGCCAAACATCATTCCTACATTCCTACGCGAATGCAATTTTACCCATGTGGGTTTTATCAAACCAACTAAAAGAATGATTAGTGTTACAAAAAAGAGAAATACAAATAGTGTGCTCATACGGCCATTGGAGTATCGAGTAAGTCCAATGACGGGTACGACAAAACCCGCCACCAGATGAGAGCCTTTCGGACATCTCCTACCAAGGTTTCCCCTGGTAACGCTCGATACGCCCTGATGACGGGTTTTCTAGTATCGAGCGAATTTTCGGCCATGCCTGCAAGTAGATTGCAGGTTTAGGCCATTCTTATTCAATTGTCTGTAATATGGTTGCCCCTACTACATTCTTGATAATATCGCAGATATGCCCTTTTGCTAAGGCTTCTTGTCGACAGCTAGCCTTTACTTCTCCATGGTCTCTGACATCAATTAATAGGTGGAAGACAGGGACGAAATACTAGATAAAGCAGACCATTATCGTTATACGAAAGAAGCCGATAGTGCCTATCTGAACAGGATTTCGCAGCTCCCATATTCCAAGGAAGACTTGAAGCGTTCCATTATCGAACGAATAGAGACACTCATCGCCGTCTACAGCTCGCTCGCTACCTATGTGCCGGACGAGGTTATCGACTGGCTTAATGAACACCCAAAGTCGCAAGAAAGCCGAAGGGTGTATTTAGGTGTACTTAAAGATATGGAAAAGTTACGAGCGGAAGCATTACGTAAATTGAAATAATTATATGCAAACATTATTAGAAACCTCACAAATAGGATCATCGCCTACTATAGTCGCAGACAAGATCAAATACTGCCTCTATGCTAGAAAATCTACCGAGTCTGACGAGAAGCAAGCCTTGTCGATAGATTCGCAAATTAAGGAGATGCTACAGATCGCCGAACGAGAAGGATTAGAAATCGTAGACATAAGAAGAGAGTCCCACTCAGCCAAAGATTCAGGACAGAGGCCAGTGTATCAGGAACTTCTGGAAGACATACGTAGAGGACGATTCAACGCTATTCTCACATGGGCACCAGATAGACTAAGCAGAAACGCCGGAGACTTAGGGTCACTTGTCGATCTCATGGATCAAAGACTACTCCTAGAGATCAAAACACACGGTCAACATTTTCATAACTCACCGAATGAAAAGTTCCTCTTGATGATTCTCTGTTCGCAAGCGAAACTCGATAACGATAATAAGAGTATTAACGTAAAGCGCGGACTTAGGACGCGAGTAGAAATGGGACTTTTGCCAGGACGGGCTCCTACAGGCTATCTAAAAGAAAAACGAATGGATCGGAAGTGTGAGTCCATTCTTGATCCAGACCGAGCGCCCGTGATAAAGAAGATTTTTGAGAAAGTGGCTTATGAGAAGTGTAGTGGAAGAAAGATTTATAACTGGCTAAAGTTTGAGCTTAACTTTAAGACGGAAGCGGGCAATAAGAGTTTAAGCCTCAGCAACATATACACTATTCTCCAAAATCCTTTCTACTACGGCGTGTTTGAATACCCAAAGAATTCTGGGCGATGGTATCAAGGGAAACATGAGCCATTGATCACCAAGGAATTATTTGACCTAGTGCAGGAGCAAACTACGCGATCAGTTATTCGAACAGAGAGTAAAGAGTTCGCTTTTACTCGATTAATGGAATGTGGCCTCTGTGGATCTGGAGTTACGGCCGACGAGAAGTTCAAGAAGCAAAAGAACGGCAATATTCATCGTCATGTGTATTACGGCTGCAATAAGTCTAAAGACCCGAGCTGCAAGTCGGGATACATAAATGAGATAGATCTCATAGAAAAATTTATAGGTCTCATAGATACCATTGATATCGACGAGATAGGAATTAAGGAAAAGATAAAAGCGGAAGTTGAGCGGTTCAAGAAGTTCCAGCAAGCCATTCTCGGTGTGAAAGCCAAAGTTGAGATAGCAGAATTGGATATAAGAAACTATGCTAAATATCTCCTACGAGAAGGAGCTGATGTGGAGAAGCGGGAGTTGCTCGGATGTTTGAGAAGTAAGATAGTTCTTAGCGAAAAGATTATATCTCTTAGTGTTTAATTATTCGCCCTTTGGCTCAAGAGTTCTGCGTCCAATATCCCATTTAAAACCATCAGGTGCCAATTCTCCCCTACGACTAAATTCCATAAAGTTCATAGCTTTGATTCTTGCAAGTTCACTAATCGCCTCTTCTCCAATTGCAGTAGCAAAAGCATCTTGTATTGCGAGGACTTTACGTGAAGCTATAATTTGCTTCTCCTCATACTCGTTCGACTTAGTTTGATCTTTCTCATCCCAGAACTCCATAGATAGATAGTTATAAGTACTACTATCAGCCACCGCTTCCATATATTCTAGCCAATCACTGCGAAGTTTTTGAAGCATCAAGTCATTGTATCGATTTTGAGCAGACAACTTATTAAACCACACTCTCATTAATTTTGAGTAAATATATACTTCGTCTCCACCTATCGCGTCCGGAAACTCGATCTCTTCTTGTAGCTTCTTCTCAAATCTAGCTTGAATCTCAAAAATCTTTTCCTCGCTTATCTCGTCTTTAGGTGTCTGAGGTTGATTCATATATTAAATGAGTTAGGTTCCAAAGCCGATCTGAAATTTTTCTTCTGCTACTGGCTTAATATTTTCCATCTCCTTTTCTAACAACTCTTGGTTAATCGCTGTGTCATTCATGTTAGCAGCTATGCGTGCAGCACCTTCAACAACTCCTTCTATTATGTCTGCACTACTAAAACCATCAGTCTTTTCTGCCAAATCATTGAAGTCTATATCTTTATTATAGGGTCGACCAGATAGCCCTAATTTAAAGAGTTCTTTACGAGCTTCAAAGTCTGGAGGTGATACATATATTTTCTTATCCATTCTGCCTGGTCGAAGAATCGCTGGATCTATCCTATCGATGAAATTAGTTGCTCCTACAACTAAGATTCTGCTATCCGCTGCATCATTTAACTGCATAAGAAACTCATTAACTTCCTCTTCCTTATGAGATCCTTCTCCTTGTAGATTCTGTCGATTGGGAACCAGACCACTAATTTCATCAAAAAATATTATTGCTGGAGCATTATTTCGAGCACTAGCAAATACCTTTCCAATATTCCCTACTGATCCGTGAATATACGGAGTAGCGAGATCGGAATGCTTTACTTCGATAAAATTATATCCAAGTTCTTCAGCTAGTTTTCTTACGATAAAAGTCTTGCCGCAACCAGGAGGGCCATACAAAATTATTCCGTTAGGAATTGAGACTTTAAACTTCTTAAATCTATCTGGATCTTTAAGAGGATTAATGACTTCAGCAGTAAGAGTCTCTTTAAGTTGGCGCATGCCTGCAATACAGTCAAATCCACGCAGATTTGTAAGCTCGTCTACAATTTTCATGAGCTGTGTTTGTGAATGTGTCGGAACTATAGCAGCAATGTAATCAGCTCCATCGTTGGATAGTTTAACCAACTCGATCTTACCTTTCTGATCAAGGACTTCGTTCGGTTTTACTGAGAGAAATAAGTATAGATACTGATTGTTAGAAAGCGTGTATATCTCAGTAAAGTACACTTTTTCAATCCGTGAGACTACGGAGATATCATTCTTAACCTTAAAGCCTGGATATAGAATTGGTTTGGTTGGAGTAGCCATTTTAATCTTTAGTACAGTGTTCAGCTAGATAATTATTATGAGGCTGTTCACTCGCATTATATGCATCAACCTTTGCATTGAAAGCGGCAAGGTCAGTTTTATACTGTTGCAAATTTTCATTATACTCATTTACTTCCTGATTATAGGAATCAACTGCCGACTGGTCAGAATTATCTAGTGAAGCATCATCAGAATCTACCTGATTAGACTCCGTATTTAGAGCAGTACTTTTCTGATCGAGTGCGGAACGCTCAGTGGCGATTTCCTGACTTTCAGTATTATTTATATCAGGATCTAAACTATCAGCCTCCTCACTATCAGACTGAGAACACATATAGCCATCAACGCTTACTGTCTGAGCATTATTTGATGTGTCATCATTACCCGTGTTTAAAACTGGCGCTGTTGCGGTAGTGGGTGCAGGAGTTGTAGTTGAGGAAGAACTGTTATTACCTGAGAAAGCACCTATTAAAATAAGCACTAATACAATTCCTCCTCCCCACATCCATACCGCGGCTGGATTTCCCTTTTTCTTAGATGTGGATTTCGAAGAAGTCGGCGTTGCCTTTGGCTTTTCCTTAACATTATCGTCTAGGAAATCCAGATCAAAATCCATTTTGTCGTTATTATTCATATATATTTTATGATCCACTTAAGGACGTAAGCCCGAACAGGACTACACATACAATAACGACAATTCTCCAAACTGTCTGCCATGTTTTAATAGGTAACTTTCCTAGGAAGTTATAATATTTTCCATTTCTCTCTACTTTATAGCGAGCTATGGGATAAATTGGAATGAACAGAATAATGAACCAGAGCGTATCTCCATACATTGTTGTTCCTATTCCATTGAATGAGGCCATGGTCGGAGCACTAGAAACAGGTGCTCCATTTTTTGCTACCCTTTCTTCAATTACTTCCTTAATTTCTTTAAGGCTTTTCTTCAGTTCAGGATCGGTAGCATCATTATAAATGTGCTCGTTGAGTGCTTTGAGTGCTTTTGTGGAATTCCCAGCTTTAAAACTTGCAATAATTGGATCGATAATTGCACTATGCTTTTTCTCATTGATTTTATACGTATCGTTATCCTCTATCTGCTTTAGGTCTTGCTTCAGTTTATTCTTAAATCCTTCCGTTCCTGATATCTGGTCGGCTATCTTCGCAAGTCCAAGGGCAACTGAAGTTTCGTTTAGCTCATTATTTAGATCAATACTGATAGAGCGCAAAGCATTTCCAGCTCGATCCCTCATAAGCTTAGACTCGCTATCATCATAGAGTCCCAATTCCAAAAGTTTATTACAGGAACTTTGAATGATCGAAACATTCTTCTTAAGAACTGCACTCTTATCTATACTAAAGAAACCATCCTCTGCCACCTTTAAGGCTTCAAGTTTTTCAATGGCAGAACTCATTTCATTAAAAATAGGTGCCAGCAAATCCTTTGAAGTTTTTTCACCCTTTGTATTGAAAATCGCTGAGAATTCTGAAACGTAATTATTATCCTTGCGTGCTTCTGCAATTTCTGTGTATAAATCTGCAATATATGAAATACAGCTCTTCTGGAAATCATCTATAGTTTCTTGATTTGTATTCAGCTCATCATTTAACTTGTAGACCTTTGAGAAGGCTGCCCAGAATTTATCTGAGGAGACTATTTCTTTCCATAACTTTAGAGATGCTGTTAGGTAATGCTGGTTATCTTCCTTGAAAAGAAGTAAGCAGTAAAGTAATGCTAGATTCTTTTTGTAGAATAGGGCTTTTGTTGAATCGCCGTCGGCGTGGTGTTCCCAAACCATTAAGGCATCTTCGGGCTTCTTCATTCTGAGTATTCCAACTGCTTGCTCATCAGTCTGATCAGCAATATTGAACCAAAAGAAATAGTCCTTAATCTGCTTTTTAGGTGAGCTTAATTTTTGAATTGCCTCCTTTACAGTGTCTTCTGTTCTAAAATTATTGAATACGTCTAGATCTAAATCATATGTTGGTAACTCATCAATCTGAATAAATCTAATAATATCCTTGGATCGTTTAAGGATATCTTTCTGAGATGCAGAAGTATCTAGTCCAAGAACATGGTAAGCATTGTCTTTTAGGAGATTCGACATAATTAATTTGTTATACCCACCATATTCTGAGCCTGACTTTGTTCGCTTATAGGCAAGAGCAACCAAAGACTACGGACGCAACGCTGTAATTCATCAGAATCTCCTGCCTCAACAGCTCTTTGCCCTTTCTGTAAGTAGTATTGAGCTTCTTTTTCGCTAATCCACTGATGATCAGCTTGGACTAGTTTATTGAAATGAAAAAGCCACGTCGCGGGATTCGAGAAGAGAATCTTAGTTTTCAATTCTCTTAGCTGATTCACAACACTCAAGAGCAGTACCTGATCATTGCTTTCAATAGCTCGATATCCTTCCGCCTTCAATACCTCAAGTTGATCTGTGTGAATTGCGCGATCTTTTTGATCTCCAACTTCGTTCATAAATTCGACCATTGAAGTAGTGAGTTCGTTGAATTCGATCTTAAGTTGAGGGAACTCTTTGACTAGTTCCAGCTGATCTAGCTTATTCTTGAGTTCCTTCAGTTCAGCGTCTGCTTTTCTTTTTTCATCTTCGTCTACTTTACCTGCATCGAGGCTAGATCCTACTGATTTAACAAGACCTGAAAGTTTTGTCTTCTCTTCTGGAGTACAGGTCTTCTCAATAGCAACGGCTCTTTCTGATTGCTCTTTGAGTTGAGCTTCCATGTCTTCAATACTTAAGACTCTAGCGTGGGTCGAGCCTCGGCTATTAAAACTGATGTCTATAGATGGAATAAAAGCCTCTACGGTAACTTCTCCTGATTCATTCATTTGTATAGTAATTTCTACCTCAGTTCCTTCTGGCAAATCGTATGGCAGATTCTCGCCTGTCATTTTAATATCACAAATAAACTCGTTTTGCTTAGGATTCGAAGATTCACCCTCTGTAACTGTAATAGGTAATACATTCTCTGTATCTCCCTTAATAAGTTTTTTAAGCGTTTTGTATGTACGACTAGCCTTCAATGGAAGTATGTTGTTCTTCTCAAAGAAAATGTCGAACTGCTCTACGAGTGATGTGGTGTTCCCGCCCGAATAGTTCCTTGCTGCAATACTTACGCCTACTGAATGAGCAATAGGTGCTCCAGATGAGAACGATAGTCCGTGTGTAATTGAAAAGGAGTCAGTGTCAGTCTTAATGGGATTTCCTTTCTCGTCGAATAAATAGATCCAGAACAAATTAGTTTTGTTCTTTTCAAGCGTGACTGTCTCAATAAACTTTCCGTTTTTGACCCTCTGCTTTGTTCCGCTAAAGTGACCTCCTTCAGACTGGATTTGTATATAGAAGTTATCTTCAGAATCCTTTAGTTCAGGAATTATTCCAACTATTGTCTCTTCAGTTTCTGAAGTCAAACTATCAAAGTTGAGTGTAAGGGTTTTAAGATCGCTGCTTACTTCTGATCGAACTTCCAAGAACTCCTTTGGAATTTGCTGACTTATGCCAAAAATACATGCTCCACGAGCAACAGCGGTGAGCGGATCAGAAGAAGTATCGACCTCGATCTTCAATTCAGACTCCAAACGCTGTCTTATATATGGAATGGCTGTGGGTGCTCCAACTAATATGATTTTTGAAATTGAAGACTGCTTAACGCCAGCACTCTTTATTGTTTCCTTGCTAAGTTCAATTGTCTTATCTATATAAGGCTTTATGAGAGACTCAAACTCTCTTCTTGAAAAAGGTATGTCGAGGTAGATCTCTTCGCCTGTGTCATCTTTAATATTCTCAATTTCTATTGGAGTTTCTTCTTGCTGAGATAAAGAGATCTTTGCCTTTTCAGCCTGTCCTTTGAGCTTTGCAAACTCAGTGCCGTACTTAGGATTACCGCGCGTGAAATCAAATATTTTATATTTCTTAAGTAGCTGGGGCACCATCACCTTATCCACAATCTCAATATCAAAGTTTTTGCCTCCGAGGAAGTTGTCTCCATCATGACCTAGTACAGACAGCGATCCATCTTTGGAAGAAATAAGTGCGACGTCGAACGTGCCGCCACCGAGGTCGTACACAAGCCAGTTTTCATTTTGAGAGTTCATAAAGCCATACGAAATGGCAGCTGCGATTGGTTCCTGTATTAGCACCACATATTTAAAGCCAGCTAGGTTACCAGCACGCTTTGTTGCTTCCTTCTGCAAAGTAGAAAAATAGGCAGGAACAGTTATCACTGCCCCAACAGTAGAAATATCTTTATGCTTTCTTACTACGTCTTCTTTTAGACTAATTAGTATTTCTGCTGAGATTTCTTCTGGTGTTAAATCCTTATCAACTCGTGAAAAATGTACCGTATCCGAAGTTCCCATTAATCGCTTAATTTCTCCTTTATTATTTAAGAACTCTTCTGGAGAAGCATCACTATATAGCTTTTGATATGCCACTTTTCCAACAATTTTGTTTTTGGCTTTTCCTATTCCGAATACAGAAGGAGTATATTCATCGTTAAAGTTATTTTTGACGATCTCAATATTGCCTTTGTTATTAACAGCAACTTCTGAGTTAGTTGTGCCAAGATCAATTCCAATCTCAATGTTTTGATTCGCCATACGCTAGTTGTTAACAACGATTATTTTCCCTTTTTTAATTGTATGACCTTTGTGGGTAATAGATGGCTCGACCGTTTCTTTAATCGTCGGAACCTTTACGCTAGGATCATTCTCAAAAGAAAGGACATCGACGTTCATTCCCTCATTATATCTTTCTCCCGTGTGGTCTACGATTTTGACTTCATAGCGATCCAGAAATTTACCAAACTTTTGAAGTGAGGAATTGAAGCCGCGCTGCTGTGTCTCCGTAAGAGCTTCAACTTTCATCAGGCGATTATTCATTCTCCATACTTCTACAGCTAGTTCAACTATATCTGCGGATTTTGGTGATAGATCGACAAATATAGTCCTATTCTGCGTATCTGGTTCCTGTGGAATTTCTTGCCTATCTCTGTGAGGCATTTTGTTTATCAGTATGAAATAGGTGATAAAAAAGACAACAATGAGAATCGCGGCAGCTAGGAGTATGAATGGTATTTGCGGTGCAATTTCCAACATAAGTGAAGTTTATATGAACATAATACCAGCTTCCGCTTTAAAACGCTTATAGCTATTTTCGGACATTCGATGACACTAGGACTCGAACCGAAATCCAGCCCATATTTGGCATAATACCCAAAAAAGTGTCCTGGATTTCAAATAATTCCATCCAAATCTTCC
>CAJEYI010000011.1 GCA_903994795.1 uncultured bacterium | reverse complement strand
GGATACAGGACACCTTTAGAAATCTGGAGTGGTGCAATTGAGAGTTGAATGTACCATTACTAGGCTTGACAAGTACTTTGTTTGTGTACTATAATGTACGGTAGATGGTGTGCGCAAAGCGTGCCCATTCTCCCTCAACTCAGGAAAAGAAAGGGCCGCACCATGCGCGCCATGCTCGTTACAACTCTGCTTTCTACGATGCTCGCTATGAGCGTCGCCACTTCGGCCCTTTCCGCCGAGTGCACCCATTCGCTGACTTTCCGCATCGCTGCGGAAGATGATCTCCAGGATGTCGCCCATACCAATGGGCACCCGGTCGAGCAAAATATCCTGGCCGCGAATTGCGGCAAGCTCTCGGGGGACGTGTTCACAAGTACCGACCTGACGAAGGGGAGGTATTTCGGTCAGGAACACCAGACGAGCGAGGAGATTGACTTACCGGAAATCGCCTGGACGCAGCCGATCTATGCGTCTGCCAAGTTCGGCGAGTTCAGTGCCCAGGCGTACTTCGGGTACTATTTCCTCGACCTTGGAAAGGGTCTGAACATTGCCGACGACTACATCCAGCTTTCGCTGGAGGGCGCCTGGAAGGTCCCGGTCAGTTATCATGGTTGGCATGCGACCCTTTTCGCCAGGCCGATCCACAACTTGCCAGTCGGAATCGAAAGACCCCTCGACTGGTTGCGTGCCGGAGCTCGCTTCGATGGGCCTCTCAAGCTCCAGATCTTCGGACCCCTGAACTCGAATTTCGAGGTGGCACCCACCTCGAACTTCAACACTGTTGGTGAGGTGCCACACCGCCAAGTGTGGCGGGGTGAGGTCGACTTCTCGAAGCCGGTCGGTAAACACTGGGTCCTTGGGTTTGGGGTTCAGTACACCGAGTACCTCGGTTTTACTCCCCGTGCCCAGGCGACCGTGAACTTCTGATTTCAATGCGGCCGAGAAAGCAGAGAGGGCCCCATCAGCGCAACGCGCGGATGGGGCTCTTTCGATTTTAAATTTTACAATTCAGGTATACTTTACGTATGGCGCATCACGCATATTTCATAACTGGCGATGGTGAGGAGGGGATTACTCTTGCGCATGTATTTATTGAGCGTGAGCTTCAGCTTCCTATTTCAGAAAACCCAAATGTCACGACGCTTCGATACGGACTCTTCTCTGTAGAGGATGCGCGTAAGCTTCGAAGTCTTGCAGAGCTTTCTCCTACTGTGGGCACTGAGAAAGTTCTTGTCGTTTCCGTAACGCGACTTTTCCATGAAGCACAAAACGCCTTGCTTAAACTTTTCGAGGAACCTCCTGCAGGTACGACACTTATTCTTGTACTTCCATCTGAGGGAATGTTGCTTCCAACACTTCGTTCACGACTTCTTCCGCTACCATCATCGAGCGGCGCTTTTGCAGATGCTGGCACAAGTGGAGCGATTTCAGATGTTGCGCAGGAATTCATCTCGGCTAAGGCCGCTGAACGCGAAAAGTTAGTGACGAGGATTGTAGAGAAGGCGAAGTCAGATAAGGATGAAGAGAAGCAGGCTGCACGACTTGCAGCAATTCAATTAGTAGAGGGTCTTACCATATACACGTATCAGAAATGGGTTGTAGAAAAAGATATGAAGAAAAGAACTGAGCAACAATTACTTCTTGACGATTTACATGCGTTCCTTCCAATCTTGCATGAGCGGTCTGCGCCACTGAAATTGATTTTTGAGCATTTGTTGTTAGTCGTGTAACTCTATTATTTACCGAGTACAGGTGCTATAAATTTGAATACGCCAAACGAGGCGGAGGAAACAAAGAAAAGGGGTTTGACATGGTTGGACGAATTCCTAAGTTTACGAAAATGGAATCGTGGCCCACTTGGATCCCGGCGCTCATCCTTGTGGGGATGGGTATAATGGGGGGCACTCTGTATCAGGTGTTTCATCAATACAATCAATGAATTTGTCGAAAGGGCGCGAGAACCGCGGCGGTGTCATGCAAGTGACCCGCCGCTTTCGTATTTGTTGTTTCTGTTTTCATTTTATTCTTTCGCGCTCAAATGCTACACTCTACCTATGGCATATGACTTTTCTGCGCTCGACGCACACATCAAAGAAACTGAAGAATGGCTTACAAGAGAATTTTCTGGTATTCGTACTGGTCGCGCGACACCAGCTATTTTAGACTCGGTTAAAGCTGAAGCATACGGTGCACGCACTCCACTTGCACAGATTGGTACTGTCTCGATTGAAGACGCGAGAACGCTTCGTGTGATTCCGTGGGACAAGAGTCTCCAGAAGGCTGTAGAGAAGGCGATTCAGGAAGCAGATCTCGGTGTGTCTGTTGCAACTGACGATCAGGGTCTTCGTGTAGTATTCCCAGACCTCACCGCAGAGCGACGCACGATGCTTATGAAGCTTGCGAATGAAAAAGTAGAGCACGCGAAGGTTACACTTCGTGGTCATCGAGGAGATGCCATTAAGAAACTCGATGCAGATGAAAAAGAAGGTGGTATGGGAAAGGATGATGTACAGCGATACAAAGAAGAAGTGCAGAAGAAAATTGATGCTGCAGTTGCTGTGCTCGAAGTACATTCAAAGAAGAAGCATGATGAGATTTCACTATAATTTTGTATGAGTATTATTCTAGAAGCAATTACATTTCTTGTAGTTATTGTTGTGCTGGTGTTGGTGCATGAGCTCGGGCACTTTATTGTAGCGAAGCTCTCTGGTATGCGAGTGGATGAGTTTGGATTTGGCTTTCCTCCGAAGGCACTTACGCTCGGAAAGATTGGTGAGACAGAATATACACTTAATTGGTTACCTCTAGGCGGTTTTGTGCGTATTTACGGAGAAGATGGAAGTGTGGAAGGAAGTCCAGAGGAAAAAGCTCGTGCATTTGCTTCACGTCCTCGCATATTGCAGGCGCTCGTCCTCCTTGCGGGTGTTACGATGAACGTCCTTCTGGCATATGTGTTGATTGTTGCGTCACTCGTAATTGGAAATCAACAGGAGCTTGAGTATGGCCACGAGGGAAGTGCGACGCATCTACAAATGGTCTTCGCGTCGGTTCGTCCTGGTAGTCCGGCTGATCTTGCAGGACTTAAGTCGGGTGATGTTGTTACGAATTCCGTAAAGCGCGACGGTCCTTTGGGTATTGGCTACGACGGCACAAATCCTCTTGGCCTCATGACGCTCATTGGTAGTGATGCGAGCCTATCGCCAATGATATTTTCTATAGAACGCGATTCTAAACCGTTGACGATTACGGTAATTCCAAAACTAAATCTTATTAGTAGTTCGCCAAATCAACCAGCGATTGGTGTCTCAATTGTTGAGATTGGTATGGTAAAGACTCCTTTGTTACAGGCACCCGGCGATGCGCTCACAGTGCTGTGGAACATGACCACAATGACAGCAGGTGGTTTGTATCAATTCTTTAAAGGAATCGTCACACTTAAGGCTGATCTCTCACAAGTCTCTGGGCCTATAGGTATTGCAGGAATTGTGGGGCAGGCAACAGCCACAGGTTTTGGGCAGCTCCTTTCACTTGCCGCGCTCATCTCAATCAATCTCGCAATTATAAATCTCATACCAATTCCAGCACTTGATGGTGGGCGACTGCTCTTCGTAATAATTGAAGCAATAATTCGACGTCCTCTGAATGCGAAGATTGCTGAACGAGTGAATATGGTTGGATTTGGTTTGCTGTTACTTCTGATGGTTGTAGTGACGGCACACGATATTCTTAAGTTGTTCCATTAAAAGTACCTGCACTTCTTGTTTTCTGGGTCGCATTCGCTCCCAACAAAACAATGTCGGCCAAGGCACTTGTTGGGTTCTAATTCGCTACTCGCTCATAACAACCCAATGTCGTATACTATCAGCATGAAACAAAGCCACTTATTTACGAAGACGCGGCGCGAAGCGCCGCGGGACGAGCTCGCAAAAAACGCACAGTTACTCATTCGTGCTGGGTACGTCCATAAGGAAATGGCAGGAGTGTATTCGTATCTTTCACTCGGTGCCCTCACACTTAAGAACATTGAAGATATCGTCCGAAAAGAAATGAACGCCATTGGTGGACAGGAAATCCGCATGGCAACACTTCATCCTTCTGAGCCATGGAAGCAGACTGGTGGCTGGGATCAAGTAGACGTGCTTTTCAAGATTGATAGTCGTACAGAAAAGGAATATGCACTTGGCCAGAGTGAGGAAGAAATTGTCACGCCAATCGCAAGTGAGTACGCACCGTCATACAAAGACCTTCCACTTTCTATCTACCAGATAGGGCAAAAGTATCGCGACGAGCTTCGTGCAAAGTCAGGCATTATGCGAGGACGAGAGTTTGGCATGAAGGACATGTACAGTTTCCATACAACGCAGGAAGACTTTGAGCGTTTCTATGAAATTGTAAAGCAAGCATATCTGCGAATTTATTCTCAGTGTGGACTCGTTGCGAAAGTGACTGAAGCTTCCGGAGGAAGCTTCAGTCAGAAGATCTCCTATGAATTTATGGTACTCACTGATGCTGGCGAGGACACAATTCTATACTGCACGGAGTGTGATTATTGTGTGAACGTAGAAGTTGCAGGCGAGACAAAGGAAGGAGACACGTGCTCTAAGTGTGGAAATAGTACATTGCAATCAGGTGTCGCATCTGAAGTTGGAAATGTCTTTGATCTTGGTACGCGTTATCCAAAGGCGCTAGGGTTTACCTATAAAGACGAAGAAGGAAATGAGCAATATCCAATAATGGGTTGCTACGGACTAGGAACTTCACGACTTATGGGTGTGATTGTTGAGGCGCTTGCAGATGAAAAGGGTATTGTATGGCCAGCATCAGTTGCACCGTTTACGCTCCATCTTGTGAATGCGATGGCGAGTGATGAACAAGCTGTGATGTACGCAGACGAGCTTTATAATTTATTCACTTCTCGTAATACCGCAGTACTGTATGACGACCGCGATGCGCGTGCAGGAGAAAAATTCGCAGATAGCGACCTTATCGGAATTCCGTATCGTATCGTGGTTGGGAAAGAGGCACTTGCAGGAAATTCTCTCGAGTTAGTTAATCGTGCAACAGGTGAAGTGGAGCGTCTCACAAAAGAAGAACTTCTGCAGCGATTTACATCTCAATCAGTATAACTATGGCATTTCATTTCTCACGCAGTTCATTCTTCTCGAGTGACATTGGTATCGACCTCGGCACTGGAAACACGCTCGTGTATGTGCGTGGACGTGGAGTTGTGATGAATGAGCCATCAGTGGTTGCGGTAAACGACAAGACGGGCCAGGTTGTTGCAGTGGGGAAAGAGGCGAAAGTCATGCTTGGAAAAACACCGCCACATATTCGTGCGGTACGCCCACTTTCAAGAGGCGTTATTTCTGACTTCGAAGTTACGCAGGAACTCCTCGCGTATTTCATACAAAAAGCACAGGGCGGACATTCACGCATGCTTGGTCCACGAGTGGTCATAGGTGTGCCGACTGGTGTGACGAATGTTGAGAGTAGGGCAGTGCGTGATGCGGCAATGACGTCAGGTGCGCGTGAAGTATTTATTCTGGAAGAACCAACTGCTGGTGCAATTGGCGCGAAGCTACCAATCACAGAACCTATCGGTACGATGGTGCTCGACATCGGAGCAGGTACAACTGATATTGCAGTGCTTTCGCTGGGTGGCACAGTCTCTTCAAAGAGTTCACAAGTTGCTGGTGATCGATTTAATGAAAACATTATTGACCTCGTGCGTAGTGAATTCCAGCTTGCAATTGGTGAGCCAACTGCTGAGGAAGTGAAGATTGATATTGATGCAGTAATGCCACTCGAAGAAACACTTGAGAAGGCTGTGCGTGGTCGAGATCTTGCAACAGGGCTTCCGCGAGAAATTAAACTTACAGACGCGCATGTGCGCGAAGCACTTGCACCATCGCTCGACACTCTTATGGAAGCAATGAAGGAAGTAATTGAGCAAAAACCGCCCGAGCTACTCTCTGATGTTCTTGAGTATGGGGTGACAGTCTTCGGCGGTGGAGCACTCTTGCGAGGGCTTCCAGAACTACTTGCGAAGATGCTTGGTGTGCCAGTGCACGTGACTGCAGACCCGCTTACTGCTGTAGTGCGAGGCACGGGCATCGTCACTGAAGATCCTTCGAAGTGGAGCGACACATTCATGCATGAAGAAGCAATACTCTCTCAGGCATAAATATAGGAACGGAAATCCACTCACAGGAACTCCTGTGGTGGTATTTGGTGTAGTGCTTGGGATAGCGGCGCTATTTTTGGTACTGAGACTCGTATTTCCTGCGGTAATCATTGCGTTGGCTGAACCATTCTGGAAGGGTGGAGTAACGCTTGAAGCGGCAGTCGGAGGCGCGACTGCAGGTATGGGGAATGCAGCAATGCTTGCGAAGGAGAATACGCAACTTGCGCAGCAAGTTGCGTCTCTTCAAAATCAGAATGCAGTCCTCACTGCACGCTCACAAGATCTCACTAAGCTTCTCGGAGGCACAAATACTGCAGAGACATCTATGCAGGGAATTGCCGCAGGAGTTCTTGCTCGTCCACCACTTTCTCCATACGACACTCTGATAGTCGGCATGGGAGCAAAGGATGGCGTAGTGGTAGGAGCAACCGTAACTGCTTCTGGTGGAATTCCAATCGGGACAGTACAAAGCACGACTGCTCATACTGCAACAATTACACTTCTCTCGATGGCAGGTCACACGACTAATGCATGGGTTGGGGAAAGTAGAATTCCGCTTACGCTCGCAGGCATGGGTGCTGGAGCATTCACTGCCACACTTCCTAAAGCTGCTGCGGTAAATGTTGGAGACAATGTATACGTGCCTGGTCCAGGAGCAATCCCTGTGGGCACTATTTCGCAGGTTGAGTCAGATCCCTCATCACCAAGTGTTACCTTAAATATCCAGCCACTCGTAAACATCTTTTCTACGACGTGGGTTGAGATCTCTCGTTAACTCATGTCGCACTTTTTTTCACCACTTCGAATTCTCACAATCGTACTTTCGATACTCGCACTTCTCGCACCTTTTTTCTTTCCGTGGCAGTTTGCGTTGGGTGTAGGAATTCTTGCTGCGGCATTTTTTCCACCAATTGTAATTCTCACAGGTACATTTATTGACGTGCTCTATTTTGGCACAAAAACCTTTCCGTACTTCACACTTCTGGGCATAATTTTCTCACTAATTTCGTATTTCGTGCACCAATTCATAAAAACACGTATCATATCTTGATGCCGGTATTTGGACGAAAATCGAAGAGGGTCTATGACGCAGAAATCTCACCTGACGAGATTTTTCTTGATGCTTCGAACCTTCCAAATTTCAATCAGAATAGTCTCGAAGGCCGTCTTGAGAAGCCATTGTCTAGAGGCACATACATCGGATTTGGAATCGTAATTTGTATTGTTCTGGTCGTACTCATTTCGCAGGCGGTTAAGCTCGAAATTATAAAGGGTGCAACATATGCAGAACGCAGTCAACAAAATCTGCTACGTCCTGGAGTGCTCTTTGCCGAGCGAGGTGCAATCATGGATAGAAATGGTGTCTCGCTCGTTGCAAACGAAACTACCCCCGATGGTTTTGTGAAGCGTGTATATACCACTCCAACTATTTCAAACATCCTCGGCTACGTCTCATATCCGAAAAAGGACAGCTCTGGTCAGTACTACGATACTGACATCACGGGTCTCGCAGGTATTGAGAAATCTTTCAATACACAACTCGCTGGTGCGAACGGCACACTTCTTGTGGAGAAGGATGCGCGTGGAAAAATAATATCGCAGGGAAGTAGTGTGCCAGCACAGGACGGTACTAATCTCACGCTTTCAATAGATGTGCGTGCACAGAAAGCTTTCTATGATGCAATTCAGCAACTCTCAGACCGCATTCCATTTGAAGGTGGCTCAGGAATTTTGATGGATGTGAATACGGGAGAAATTCGTGCGCTGGTCTCGTATCCTACATACGACTCCAATGTGCTCTCAAGTGGAGGTCCTGCAAATGTTATTGCTGGATATTCAACAGACAAGCGCCAGGTATATTTGAATCGTCCAGTGCAAGGTCTCTACACGCCGGGATCAGTAGTGAAGCCAATTGAGGCAAGTGGAGCGCTTACCGAGGGAACTATTCAAGCAAATGTCACCATTAACGACATCGGATACATAACCGTGCCCAACCCATACGACCCAACTCACCCAAACAAATTTATTGATTGGAAGGCTATCGGCACTGAAGATCTGCGCAAGGCAATAGCATTTTCTTCTGACGTCTACTTCTATATGGTAGGTGGTGGATATGGAAATCAGAAGGGTCTTGGAATAGATAGGCTCGATGCGTGGTATAAGACTTTCGGATATACAGAACCAACAGGTATTGAGCTTCCTGGTGAAGCAAGTGGATTTCTACCAACACCTGACTGGAAACTAAGAACAACAGGAGTGAAGTGGAATATCGGAGATACGTATCACACTGCTATCGGACAATACGCCGTGCAGATTACTCCACTTGAAGAAGCGCGAGCTATTGCTGCAATTGCAAATGGCGGAAAGCTCGTGAAGCCGACTCTGATAAAAGACGCTGCACCTCAAGGAGAAAGTATTGCAGCATCACCAGCAGCGCTCGAAGTTGTGCGAGAGGGAATGCGTGAAGGTGTGCAAGAGGGAACGTCTATCGGACTCAATGATTTGTCTTTTGTGGATATAGCAGGGAAGACTGGTACAGCACAGCTTGGTTTTCATAACGAATACTACAACGCATGGGCAGTTGGCTTTTTCCCGTATGAGCATCCGAAGTACGTGTACGTCGTAGTTATGGAACACGGACCTTCAGGAAATGCACTTGGAGGAATTTACGCGATGCATCAGTTCTTCGAGTCGCTCCACGCGACAGCGCCGGAGTATTTCCAGTAGTTGACGAGAAAAGTGGAGCACGTACAATACAGGTACTACTATAACCAGAACCCAAATGACTGAGCAAGAAACCGTTGTGAGCCAAGAAAAGTTTGACGAAATGGTTAAAGAACTCGAGACGCTCAAGACTGTGCGTCGTACCGAAATCGCCAAGAATCTTGAGTATGCTCGCTCACTTGGAGACCTTTCAGAAAATGCAGAATACCAGGAAGCTCGCGAGCTTCAGGCAGCTACGGAGGAACGAATTCGAAAACTAGAAGAGCTAGTAAAGCGTGCAAAAATTGTTACCGACGGAAAGAAGAAAGACGTTGTAAGTTTCAGCTCTGTTGTCTCAATCAAGAAAGACAGCAGTCCTGACTTGCATGAATATACTATTGTCGGATCTGAAGAGGCTGACATGCGTGCACACAAGCTCTCACACGTATCTCCACTTGGTTCTGCGCTTATGGGAAAGAAAAAAGGTGATGTGTTTACATTTGAAACACCAAACGGTAAGCAGACGTATACTATCGAGAAGGTGTCTTAAGCAATTGACCACGTGTTTTAGTGGTGTATACTCTAGTAGTATCCACACGAAAGAGGACCCGAACGGTGTAGTGCCTAAGGGGCCTTTTTCATTTATTCCCCGTATGCAATTTTCGCCTTGATATCTTCTAAATAGGCAAAGAATTCTCCACCAAGATTTTTGTACAAAGATGAGGCAAATTTACGATTTGGGAACAACACCTTACCAAATCGCTCTTTTTTGATTAAATAATCGACGAGCTTTTTATAGTCGCCATCTCCTGAAATTATAAAAGCTTTTCCAAAAGGTTCATTTTCTGCTAATTTCTTCATAATGCCAAACACTATGTCAGAATCGACGTTACCTTTCTTACTTCCTCGGAGAGCAGATGAATGTTCTCGAAATGAAAGAATGAATCCGGCCCGCTGTAAGTTATCATACAGTTCCTGATATCCTTCGGAAACAAATCCTAGGAAATAATATGCTTCGGTAATATGGTATTTATCACGAAGATATATGCGAAGCTTTTTGTGATCGATTGACCAATTACCGTCTTTCGCGCCAAGATGTAGATTCTGACCATCAATAAAGGCAATATTTCCAGGTTCTTTCTCCGGAGTAACTTGGCTCGATTCATCAAAAATATCCATTCCTCAATTTTAACAGAATTTAATACTTCGTGTATACTCGTACTATGGCTCTCGAAGACATAAGGGGTGAGAGAATTGCTAAATTAGAAACCTTGAAAGAGAAGGGTATTAATCCATACCCAGTGCATACTTCTCGCACACATACGATTGCGGATTTCTTGGCACGTCACGATGCTCTTGAGTCTTCAGAGGAAGTTGTCACAATTGCAGGACGTATTACATCAATACGCGAGCACGGAGCACTACTTTTTGTGGATCTTTTTGATGGCACAGAAAAGACACAGGCATACTTTGAAAAAGATGTCCTAGGTGAAGAATCTTTTGGGCTTTTTAGCACAACCATCGACGCGAGCGACATTATAGAGGTGACTGGTCCAGCGTTTAAGACTAAGCGCGGCATGCCTTCTATTCGAGTGCAGTCATGGAATATTCTCGCAAAGTCACTTCGGCCAGTTCCGAGTGAGTGGTTTGGTATAAAAGATGAAGACGAGCGGTACCGAAAACGATATCTCGATATCCTACTGTCGAAAGAAACCGCAGATCGCATGCGACGACGATCACTGTTCTGGAATACTGCGCGTGCATACTTGCTAGAAAGAGATTTCATAGAAGTTGAGACACCCGTTCTTGAGACAACAACCGGTGGAGCTGACGCGCGACCATTTAGTACGCACCATAACGCACTTGATATAGAGGTTTTTCTTCGTATCTCTGCAGGAGAGTTGTGGCAGAAGCGCTTGCTGGTGGCGGGTCTTCCGAAAGTATTTGAGATTGGAAGAATTTTCAGAAATGAAGGAATGTCCGCAGAGCATCTTCAGGACTACACACAGCTTGAATTTTATCAGGCCTTTAGTGACTATGAGGAAGGCATGGAGATGATTACCGACATGTATCGTACTATTGCACAGAAAGTGTACGGATCACTTGTGTTTCAAATGAAAGATTTCACTGTTGACCTCGGCGCTCCTTGGGAGCGGTATGACTACTGCAAGCTCATAAAGGATGCGTATGGAATCGATCCACTTGCTACAACTGCAGAAGAAATTTCTGATGCGCTGCATAAAGCTCACGTAAAGTTTGATCCTAAAGGATTCAATATTGAACGTGGTGTGGATTTGCTCTGGAAGCAATTGCGAAAGGGAATTAGCGGTCCTGGATTCCTCATTGGAGTGCCTGCATACCTCGAGCCACTCGCAAAGCGCTCTGCAGAGAACTCTGCAGTAGTTGAGCGATTCCAAATACTTCTTGGAGGATCAGAAATGGGCAAGGGCTTTAGTGAATTGAATGACCCTATCGATCAGGCGGGAAGATTCGAACACCAGCAAGATCTTCGTGATGCAGGTGATGATGAGGCGCAAATGAATGATGGTGAATACGTAGAAGCCCTCGAGTATGGTATGCCGCCAGCATTTGGTTTCGGTGTTTCTGAAAGACTTTTTTCTTTCCTTGAAGGAGTTTCAATACGCGAGGCACAGGCATTCCCGTTAATGCGTCCGAAAGAATAAAGATTCTAGACAGGATATGTGAAAAAGTCAGGCTCCGCGCTATGGCGGAGCCGTCTTTTTCGTATTCGGGTAGGGCAGCCTCGATTTAGAAGTCACCCATTGCCTGTAACTCTTCCAGGAATTGAGGGTGTTTGTTCACCATATCCCTCAATCTTCCCGCGTTCACGGCGAAAACTGTGAAAGCGTATCGAGCGAAGTCGGGCGCTGAGATTCCGTACCGCTCTTTGTCGCTGGGTTGAATTTCTCTGATGAAGCAGTCATTTGGGAAATTCCCATTACTAGTGCACACGACAATTGAGCCAAACGCTGCGGGCTCACTGCCTTCGAGAGTGGTAAGTATCACCTCTGAGTTTTGCAACGCAAGCTCAACGAGAACCATGATCGCAGTCTCGCAGTCTACGTGAACAGTAAATTGTATCATTTGGTAACTCCCCGGTTTTGTTGAGCACCATTGCTCGTAAAGAACTAAATCCAAAATCCGGACACCAGGTCCGGATTTCGCTTCAATTTTCTTTTTCCTTCGTTCTAAACTCGAACTGGAGAAAACTCAAGCGAAACCCCGACCTTTTGCATAAAGGTCTTCCAGATGAAGGTATAAATCTTGTGGATCGCTTGAGTCATAACTTACAGAGAATACCACGGATTTTTTAGAACGGTCAATTACATCAAATAAACTGGGGATAAGAAGTGCTGAGTGGGGCAGAGTGTCATATACTAGTATATAGGTGGGATGAAGTGGGGAGCGAGCAATCGCGCCACTTTTCCACCAACACCACACTATGTTTATCGGAGAATACCGCCATACGTTCGATGCAAAAAATCGCATCTCACTTCCGTCTAAATTTCGGAAAGAACTTGGTACCTCTGTAATAGTGACGCGTGGACTTGATCACTGCTTGTACGTGTATCCAAAAGCTTCATGGAAGAAAGAGGCAGCACGCATTTCAGTGCATTCAAGTGGAAGTGCTGCAGGCAGAGGTCTTGCGCGACTTATGCTTGCTGGTGCTTCAGAGGCAGATGTTGATTCCGCGGGACGTATTCTTATTCCTGACTATCTTAAGACATTTGCGAGTCTTTCAGTGAAAAGCGTTATTGCTGGAGTATCTGATCGAGTTGAAGTGTGGGATGAAAAAGCATGGGAAGACTACACTGCAAATATTGAGCGTGATGCAGATGCGTTTGCAGAAAAGCTTGGTGATGTGAGTGCGCGCTAGTTTGTATGGCGCACGAAACAGTTTTGCTGCAAGAATCAGTTGATGTGCTCAACATTGTTCCTGGTGACGTAGTCGTAGACGCGACAGTCGGCGGGGCAGGGCACTTCGCGCTCTTGATGCAGAAACTTGGTTCAGAAGGAACCATCATTGGTATCGATGCAGACACAGATGCAATTGCACGAGCGCAGGCAGTGTATGACGTAGCAGAGGTAGCTCCTCGAATGTTTCTCGCAGAGGATAACTTCCGAAACCTTGCACCTATTCTCGATGCTCGAAATATTCAACTCATCGATAAGTCATTGTTCGATTTAGGATGGAGTGGTTTTCAACTCTCACGAGGACGAGGATTTTCATTTCAGACTGATGAACCACTGCTGATGACATATGCGGATCCAAACTCTGAGGAAGATGGCGAAACAATTCAGACAGCAGCAAGTGTTGTGAATACGGCAACAGAGGAACAGCTTTCAGATATGCTCTACGAGCTTGGTGAAGAACAGTTCTCTCGACGCATAGCTCATGCAATCGTTGAGGCTCGAAAGGAAGAACGAATTCTTACGACCTTTCAGCTTGTGGAGGTAATCAAAAGAGGAACTCCTTCGTGGTATCACCACCGTCGCTTACATCCAGCAACTAAGACCTTTCAGACACTACGGATGTATGTAAACGACGAGCTTGGAGCACTTCGTGAAGGACTCAACTCTGCAATCGCTCGCACAGCACCGAAAGGCCGAATTGCCGTCATTACATTTCATAGCATTGAAGACCGTATCGTGAAGAACCTGTTCAGAGATGAAGTAATAAAAGGAACTGGATCACTTGTGACGAAGAAGCCAATAGCACCAACGACAGTAGAACTTTCACAAAACCCAAGAGCACGCAGTGCAAAGCTACGAGTTTTTGAGAAAAATTAACAATAAACATTTTTGTATGACAGACAAACTCATTCCAGCTCTAAGTATTTCATGTGGAGCCTTCGCCACGCTCTATGTGGTTCTTATGGTCTCTACAATCTTTTTTGCATCACTACAGACAGAGGAAATGAGTTATGTGCGAGGAAGTGAGAGTAAGATCGGAACACTTGAAGCAAATTATTATACGGCAATTAATAAGGCAAGTAATTTAAGTCCAACAACACTCGGCTTCGTCGCTCCAATAGAAGTTAAGTATGTAGCAACTGCACAGAACGTATCATCAGAACTGACGTTCGCAGGTAACTAACACTTCTGGGTATGCGAAGATCATTCCGTTTTCGCTTACGAATCATTGCAGGAATTATTCTTGCTATCTCTCTATTGCTTGTCGTGCGACTATATTTCGTACAAATCATCCATGGTTCTGATTTTGCACTTAAAGCTGATCGACAATACATAAGTTCAAGTCAGGCACTATACGATAGGGGAACAATTTATTTCACAAAGAAGGACGGCACACTTATTTCTGCTGCCACACTTGCAACTGGGTTTGTTATAGCGATTGATCCAGAAGAAATTAAAGATCCGCAGTCAGTGTATGACGCATTATCGGCGCATATGCAATTAGACCCAGGTGCGTTCTTTACATCTGCCACAAAGGCAAATGATCCCTATGAAGTGCTCGCTCGTCATGTACCAGAGGACCAGGGTCAAGCTATCTCTGCGCTAGATATTCCTGGTGTACTCGTTGAACGTGAACGTTGGCGCATATATCCAGCAGGTAGTGAAGCAGCACAGACACTCGGGTTTATTGCCTATGATAAAAACAACCAAGAAACAGGACAGGCAGGTCTTGAACAAAACTATGAAGGCGTGCTTGAGCGGTCTTCAGTCGGTTTGTTTGGAAATTTCTTTGCAGAACTCTTTGCAAACCTAAGCAATGTCGTTGTGGACGCTCGAAGTGCAAGCCAAGGTGATGTTATTACATCCATTGAGCCGTTTGTTGAGCAACATCTCGATGAAGACTTGAAGGCAGTTAATGATCAGTATCATAGTACCGAATCTGCAGGAATAATTATGGAGGTAAAGACAGGAAAGATTATTGCACTAGATAGTTATCCAACATTTGACCCAAATGATTTCAAGCATGGCGACCCACAATACTTTGGAAATGGATTGGTTCAGCACGAGTACGAATTCGGCTCCATCTTTAAAGCACTCACGATGGCATCTGGTCTTGATTCAGGAGTTATTACACCGCAGTCTACATACAACGACACTGGGTGTATTCATCCAAATGGAAGAAATATTTGTAACTTTGACTTAAGGGCTCGTGGGGTAATCCCAATGAGCCAAATTCTTTTCCAGTCACTTAATCTTGGAGCGTCATTCATAGCTGACAAACTCGGACATGATCGTATGCGTGCGTACTACACAAAGCTTGGACTTAGTGATAAAACAGGTATTGATCTGCCGGGAGAGCCGGCAGGAAATATTCGAAACTTGAACACAGCACAAGATGTGAACTACGACACAGCGTCGTTTGGGCAGGGAATTGCGGTGACACCTGTTGAGATGGTAAAGGCACTAAATGCGCTAGCAAATAATGGTGCTGTCGTTACTCCACATATAGCGACAGCGATTCAACTCGAGACAGGCATAGTGAAGCCACTTACCTATGCTGCTCCTGTGCAAGTCTTCAGTCCGCTTTCAACCAAGGAAGTGACCACTATGCTTAAGCAGGTCTACATAAATGACGCAAAACTCGCAATGTCGCAATATCCAAATCTGCGTATTGCGACAGTGAGTGTTGCGGCAAAGACTGGAACAGCGCAGGTTATTAATGGTACAGGTGGTTATTACAAAAACATTTACTTCCACTCATTTTTTGGCTATTTCCCTGCAAATGATCCACAATACATCATCTTGCTTTATACAAATCGCCCACAGGGTGTAGAGTATGCTTCAGGGACCCTCACCAAGACATTTATGGACCTCACGAATTTTATGGTGAACTACTACGGCTTGCCGCCAGATGATGTTCAAGGGGCCACCGCAACATCTAAAACAAATTAATAACTATCTATATGAAAAAACTCGCTCGCACCATCTTCGCAAAACTTCTCGCCTCATTCTCTCGAGGGATTTTGAAGAGGCATCATCCAAAGATACTTATGGTGACTGGAAGTGTAGGGAAGACTTCAACAAAGGATGCAGTTGCTGCCGCGCTCTCGCACAAGTTCAATCTACGCAAAAGTGATAAAAGTTATAACAGCGACTTCGGAGTACCCCTCACCATAATTGGAGTCTCAAATCCTTGGGCAAGTCCAATTGCGTGGATTAAGGTATTCATACATGCGTTTGAGTTGCGATTTATTTCAAATGAATATCCTGAACTTCTTGTGCTAGAAGTTGGAGCAGACACACCAGGTGACCTTGCAAAGATTTTAAAAATCACAAAACCAGACACTGTTGTGGTGACACTGCTCCCAGAAGTGCCTGTACATGTGGAAGCATATGCGACACCTGCCGCAGTTCGAGAAGAAGAGTTCTCTCCAGCGCTCGCACTCCCAGTCGGCGCACCACTCATCATAAGTGCAGACGACACCTTTGCTGTTGCGAAGTCAGAGCGAATTGATCAGGATTTATATACATACGGTACAAATCCAGATGCTGATGTACACATAGTTGGTATAGATATTTGGAAAGGGAAGAAGGAAGGTGAAATTCTAGGCATGCTCGCAACAGTAGAGGCGCATGGAAAAAGCTACGCGCTACATGTGCGAGGTGCAATTGGAAGATCACAGCTCTATGCGCCTACAGCCGCAATTGCGGTTGCTCTCTCACAAGGTATGACAGTCGAAGAAGCACTTGAGGGACTTGAGTCATATCTTCCACCTCCCGGTCGCGGAAGAATCTTTGCTGGGAAGAAAGACGCACTACTTATCGACGACACATACAATTCCTCACCAAAAGCCGTCGAAGAAATACTGAAGTCGCTTGAACTCATTCCCGGCAAGCATAGGAAGATCGTGGTGCTTGGTGACATGCTTGAGCTCGGACGCTACTCAATAGCAGAGCACGCACATGTCGGACACCTTGCAAAGGAAGTCTCAGATATTTTAATAACGGTTGGACATCGTGCGAAAGGTATAAGTGATGCGGCACTTGCAGATGGCATGTCAGTTGGGAGTGTTGTGCATTTCGATACTTCTGTAGAAGCCGCTGCGCATGTTGAAGGTCTGATTGAGGAAGGAGATGTAGTGCTTGTGAAGGGTTCGCAAGGAATTCGTATGGAACGAATCGTTCGTCCACTTCTAGCAGACTTCACAGACACACAGAATCTTGTGCGTCAGGATGTTGAGTGGCTAAAGCGATAGTTATTTGGTATAAACAATAGACGGCCCTATCGTCTATCGGTTAGGACACATCCTTCTCAAGGATGGAAGCGGGGTTCGACTCCCCGTAGGGTCACAACGCATGCACAGACCACCGACAGGTGGTTTTGTGCGTTGTGACCCTAAGCAAACGCGGGGCGTTTGAGTCGGGGAGTCGAAGACCTTGTGCGCATCAGGCCGAGCATTCTTATGCGAAGGTATGATCCACAAGGTGTACTGCTCCTGTAAGGAGCGACTCCCCGTAGGGTCACTAATCTAGGTAATTATTTAAATGTTATGATAATCACAATGGATATAAAAAATATTGCTTTTATCTTCTTCTTTGTTGGGGCAGTACTTTTCGTTATAAATGCATCAGGAGGCTCTGGATACGATGTTGGAGTATATTGGGATTGGCTCAGGAATATGTTTACAGGAAGACATGGAGCCGAGACTACCTCTACACCTAAAATACTTCCTCGCTTTCGTCACGCAGCACTTATTGGATTTGTCATACTAACGATATCGCTGGTAGTATTTTTAGTGACGAAATAGCATTTTCTAAATCTTTAGTAATCTTTTACGAAATAGATAATCCTTATAGGAATTAAGAAAAGACACCCTACGTAGGGTGTCTTTTCTTGTGATGTACGATATTAGTTAGTCTTGTAATAGCGACGATACACATACGTACCTACTGAAGCCAGAAGAATCAGTAGTATAAGTATCAGGCTCCAAAACCACCAAGTACTCCCAATACCACTTGCACCAGCTGCTGCAACCAAAGGACTAATTCCTTGATTTACTGCAATGCTTGGATTGGGGGCAACAAGATTTCCTTGGTCAGGTACCGGGATACCACCTGCTTGATCAGTGAGTGCAGCGCCACCTGTGTTTTCTGCAAGGACAGGGTTGTCAGTCGAAGCACCAAGAACCCGTCCTTGAGTTGTTGTTGTCTGGCTCGTGACAGTAGCCGAAGTACCTCTTGGGGAACCGCTACTTACACTACTCCCACTAGTACCTCCTGTGACACTGCCGTTGAGTGAACCAATATTTCCATTACTGGTATTTGATCCTGAACTAGTTCCACCTGTTAGAGTTCCGGTAACCACTGATCCGCCAGAGCTTGAATTCGAGCTATTGGTGGATGAGATTTGACCCGTAACAACTGAGGCGTACACAAGAGGCGAACCAAGAGACATGGTGCTCAACACAGCAATGATGAAAGAAAAAACTATTTTCGCTTTCATGTTGTGTTAGGGAAGTGTCTGTACTGCGTATGTTGTTGTGTACGAGCCATTCACCGTGTTTAGTGGGACAGCTGTTTCAACTGTAATCTGAACCTGCTTGCCCATCATGCTCGAATCAAGGTCGTCAGTCATGTGTAGTGCAGGTGTTGAGAATACATTTGCAGCAGAAAGGACTACGGTCGCATTTGCATTGTCTGCCTGTGGTGAAGAAATTCGCATGTTTCCAGCAACGGGCATTGTGCTTGATGAATTTGTGTTCAACCAATTAGCGAATTTCATTGAGAGATTCTTTTCATTATCTGGGATTGTAATATTAAAGACATATTTCCACCCATGAGTGAATGTACCGTCGGCTATCGCTGTAGTGCTTACTGAAGTCACTGAAGTCACTGCCAAGGTTCCGTGTGATGAGGTACCTCCCGTAACATCTCCACCAAGTCCACCAGTTGTTCCACCTGGAGGTGTTGTGGTTGTGTCACTGTTACTGACGATAAATGACCAGGTTGTGCTCCATGGGCTCATGTTTCCGTTCGCATCAGTTGCCTGAACATGCCAATAGTATGTTCCTTCTGGTGTGCCAGAAGTAGGTACTGAGTTCGTTGAAAGCATTGCGGATGTGTATACGGGACTTGTGAATGAACCGTCAGTGTTTGTTGCACTCGAGTTAGATGATTGAAACACATAAGAAACACCACCTACAGTATCCGTGACGGGAGTCCAATTAATTGAGGTGAGGTTTGCAGACGTTGTCGTCGTAGAGTTTGCGGGTGAGGTAGGTGTGGGTGCAGAGAGGCTAACCGTAGTGGAAGGTGTAGTTGTATTCCATACAATCACATACTCATCTGAAGTCATTCCTGTGAATGATGGCATTGTCATTACTGGAGTCGCTGTCTGAGCCATTTCGAGTGTTGTACCCGTGGTGTAGCCACTAAGTGTAAATGGTGTTCCAGACGTAGTATCTTCACTCACAGAATAGTCAGCACCTGTCGTCATGTCAGCGGTGACCGCTTCGTATGAATTAGGACTATTGAAACCAGTTGGACTAAGTGAGAAGCCACCACTTCCTGCTCCGGTACTGGTTGCATTCCATGTTGCAGTCATCTGGAACGGAAGCCCTCCTGCGCTTGCAGAAGTTGCCATTTTTCCATCAATGAATTTATCTATCGTGACTTTCACTGTTGATGGAGAAGCAGCATGTGCAAGTCCAGAAATGCCGAAACTTCCGAGCACTAGTGCAAACAGTGCAATCAGTGATACTGATTTCTGTGCTGCTTTAATAAGTAGTCTATTCATATATAGTGAATCGTTACGCCACTTCCGTGACCTTACTGAATAAGGGCCGATAAAGTTGTGGGTCTGTTGTTTATGACCTTATGTGGCTCACTATAGTCATAGTTGTGTGTAGAACACATGAACGATCTGCGTATGAATCACACGTAGTGCTTACTGATGAATTAGATGCGAGCACTACGATACGCTATGTATGCTTCCAATGTCTCTTGATAGCTATCTCCAAGATCAAGTTTCAATGCTTCTGAAGGAGATAACCATTTATAGGTGGTAAGTTCATTGTCATCTAGTCGGAGTTCTCCGCCAATAACCCTGCAGTGTACTTCTGAGAAAATGAAATGTGCTGGTCTATGAAAATCTGTTGAGCCGATAAGTTCCCCAGAATAAATTATGGCTACTGCCTCAAGCTTTAATCCAGTCTCTTCTTCTCCTTCGCGCACGCTTGCTTGGAGATAAGTTTCCCCCGGTTCTACATGTCCTCCAGGCAGTACCCATTTATCACCCCATTTCGTAGATTGGGTAAGTAAGATTTTTCCCTCGTCATTTTCGATAAGTGCACCACTCACGATTTCAATTCCTCGTGGGTATAACTCTGCATTCATAGTAAAAGCTATACAAAAGATTTATTTCGTATAAACACAAATCCAAATTTCAGAGCCGTCCTCTGTTGTATATCCTGCCTGCTTGAATTGAGCTTCAAGTTCGTCTTTTTTGTCATCGAACTCGATTGCAACATACTGACAATCAGGAATATTGTTATTAAGTATTAAGAATTCTGCACCCTCGCAGTCTATCTTCATGGCATCAACTTTTCCAAAGTGAGACAACGGAACCGTGGGAACAACGATAGACTTTGCATTTCTGCCTCCTGCTCCTATCTCCTTAAAAAAAGAATGAGCACTGTCACGTTTTGTGTCAATAAATAACTCAGCTTCACCCACTTTGTTGCTAACTGCACATTCAATAACTTCAACGTTTGTTAACTTATTAAGTGCAATGTTCTTTCTGAGTAACTTACTATTTGATGGTTCTGGTTCGACTGCAATTACTTTTGCATCTGGAAAGAGTCGAGCTGCCACGATTGTGAATGCGCCTATGTTTGCACCTATGTCAAGAATTACTTTTGGATTATTCATCTTCTCCACCTCGTATACGTTATCAAAGCACACTGTAGTCATGGCAAAGAAATCAGATTTTTTTGTGCCTCGCACAGCTAACTTCATTCCATTCCTAAATTCCGCGACTATCTCTTTATTATTTAAAAAATCACGAACCGGAGGAGTGAAGAGTAGCCAGTTTTTAAGATGCTTTCTTTTTTCTTGAAGGGTTGCCATAGGAATCTCTATTTCAAGTAAATAATATTCTACTACTGCAAAATTGAATCTACGACTTCTTTCACCATGCCTCCATCGGCAGTGCCTTTGAGTTCTTTCATAAGTAGGCCAAGTGCCTTTCCAGTCTCTGACTTGCTTGTGATGTTTAGCTCGGTTAGTTTTGCACGAACTACGACCTCAATTGCTTCTCGACTCATTTGTGCAGGAAGATATGTCTCGATGATTGCGAGCTCTGCGTATTCTGGCTCTGCAAGCTCTGGCCGCCCACCTTTTTCATATTGCTCAATAGAATCTTTGCGCTGGTTTGCTGCGCGCTTTATGACAGCAAGTGCTTCTTCGTCGGTGAGGAATTCGTCTGGTTT
This sequence comes from uncultured bacterium, assembly GCA_903994795.1. Classification (GTDB taxonomy): domain Bacteria; phylum Patescibacteriota; class Minisyncoccia; order Phycocordibacterales; family Phycocordibacteraceae; genus C7867-001. The sequence goes on along the minus strand of CAJEYI010000011.1, from coordinate 9,512 downwards.
ACGCTTCTTTGCTACAACCTCATTTGTCATCGCTGTTACTAGCGAGCGAAGTGTACGAAGACGAACCTCATCACGAGCCTTTAGTGCTTCAGGAATTGAGGTTTTGATTGACTGGTGAATAGACATGTATGCAGGTGATTAATTTTCGTCAGAAATTTCTGTAATTGGCACAAGGCGATAGTTTTTATGAAGGTACATAAGGTCAGTACGTGCACCTTTGAGTGCCGTGGCTTCAAGTGGTAAGAGTTCCTCTGTCTCTGCGCATGAACAAGTTTGTACGCTTTCTTGAACAAAACCTAGCACTGTCGCAAGCATTGGAAGGTAGTCTCCAGTTTCGATGTGGTAGGAAAGTCGGCTTAGGCGATCCTCATCTGGAGAATCAATTTCTGTAATTTGTATCATGTAGTTATTTTAACATTATGAACGACCTAATCAAATATGCTCACGTACAGAATTATCGTATACTACAGATATGACGTATGTAATTATCGGAGGGATTATTTTGCTCTTACTTGTAGGACAGGGAGTAATGCTGTGGTTGGTGTTGGGTAGTAAGAAGAATACGCCTGTAGCGCAAGTAGATGAGAATGCAGGCACGGGCATGATGCTTCTTCAGAAACAGATTGAAAATCTTGAGCGAGCTCTTGATGCACGTATGTCTGAGTCTTCACGAAATGTGAACGAGACAATGAAGAGTCAGCTGGGTGAGTCAGCAAAGCTGATTAAGGAAATCACACAGGAACTCACCTCAGTGAAAGAAATTGGACGTCAAACCCAGACATACGCTGAGCAGCTCCAGTCACTTCAGGATCTTTTGAAAAATCCTAAACAACGAGGAATTCTCGGTGAGTACTATCTCGAGACTGTGCTTAAGAATGTCATGTCTCCACAGGACTATCGCATACAGTATCCATTTAAGAATGGCGAGATAGTTGATGCAGTGATTGTGATAAATAAAAAGCTCGTGCCAGTTGACTCAAAGTTCTCGCTCGATAACTATAATCGCTTCGTCGGCACACAAATTGGCAGTGCAGAGCGTGCAGTTGCAGAGAAGGCGTTCGTAAATGACCTTAAGCTCCGAATTACCGAGACAGCAAAGTACATTCGACCGGAGGAAGACACGATGGACTTTGCGTTCATGTTCATTCCTTCGGAGGGTATCTACTACGACCTCCTCACAAACCAAGTCGGTGGGGATGAAGAAGAGAATTTAATCCAGCGAGCAGCTTCTAAGTACAAAGTCATCATTGTTTCACCAACGTCGTTCCTCGCATATCTCCAGACTGTGATGCAGGGTCTCAAAGCGCTCGAAATCGAGCAGAAGGCAGTAGAAATCCAGAAAAGAGTAGGGGAGCTCGGCAAACACATAGGCTCATACGAGGACTACTACAAAAAGCTCGGAAATGCCCTAGGAACGGCCGTATCGCACTATAATAGTGGTTATAAGGAGCTTGGAAAGATCGATAAAGACGTGTACCGCATAGCAGAATCCCGCATTGGCATAGAAACTGAGCTCCTAGAGAAGCCTGGTAGTAACGAAGATTATTAAATAGCACTTGTATCTATTGTACAAGTAATGGTACAATAGGAATATGAACAAAAAGACTTTCACTAAGATTCCAGACATTGTCGGGGTAAGCGAATTCCGTGCTGACATGGCCTCACATCTAGCACGAGCAAAAAAACACCCTGTGGTCATTTCGGAGCGTCGTGGTGATGATTCATATGTGATTCTTTCCAAGAATTCCTACAATAACCTTATAGATGCTAAAGAAGATGCAGAGGACGCAATTGAACTCGCACGATTGGTTGTAGAACACAAAGACGCGACATTTATTCCTTGGGACTCAATAAGACCTGCCTAATCCTTTCGTCGCATGTATCAGATTGGATTAACATCTGCAGCAAGTAAGGAATTCAAGGGACTACCTCTTCGCGCTCAAAAACTTATTTCGGAGATATTTGATAGCGAATTCTCTCGAGATCCCTATTCACAAAAACTAGATAGTAAAAAACTACAGAAACCGCTTCACGACTATCGACTTAGAGTAGGTGACTACCGTATTTTGTACGTCTTAGAAGGTACTTATATTAGAGTGTATAAAATAGCCCATAGAAAGGATGCATATCGCTAGTCAGATGTTGCTTAAATTAAGTTGTTGAAGTATAAGTTACGAGAAAGGTCGCAATGGGCGGTCTATATCAGGAGTTCTTCTCATGTTACTGCAACTGGTCATGCGCTATGTGCGATGCTTACTGGGGGCAATTATGACAGTGGCGTATGGGTCATATATATGCGTTTCGGCAGTGCTATTTTCCCAGGGTACCAATCAAGTGGCACATGAAGGATATTCGGCCACCTCACTTTCGGTATGCAACATTGTGTATTTCGTGTTTTCAGTGGTCTGGCTTATAACTACCCCACTTCATGCGATCTTCTTATGGAATGGAACACCAAAGCGGAAATTAGCCTTATGGCCGCTAATTGGGGGTGTAACGATGTTAATTGCGGCCATATGCTCGGCCTCAGGTACTTCCATAGCTGAGCATCACGTTAATTCAGGGCCGGAGGATATGAATGCTCAGTACGCCTTATGTCTCGTCCTGCTCGGGTTCGTGGTACAGCTGTTGGATCTTTCCTTGCCACCCTACAAGTATTTACCAAAATTATGATTTTGTCTTGGCAAAGCCGTCGCCCCAGCGACGGCTTGCATTTTAAGGCTGGAAACGCTACTATACAGGGACTATGAATCATGCAGTTATAAAGGCAGGAGGGAAGCAATATATCGTTAAACCAGGTGATATTGTTACTATTGAGAAATTCCAGACTCCTGCAGGACCAAATGAAGGCGAAGATGTGAAAAAGGGTGATGCTGTAACCTTCTCTGAGGTTCTTCTTACTGACGACGGAGCAGTTACAAAGATTGGTGCTCCATTTATCTCTGGTGCAAAAGTCACTGGTACAGTCTTTATGGCAGGTCGCGCAAAGAAGATCGAGGTTGTTAAGTACAAGGCTAAGAGCCGATACTTGAAGCGTCGTGGTCACCGACAACCATACGTTAAAGTGAAGATCGACGCGATTGCGTAACTTACTCAAAACAAAAACACCTGCGTTGCGCAGGTGTTTTTGTTTTAGTTGCTGATGAATTCTGATAGACCTAATACAACTGTGCCTACTACAAATAAGACTATGGGTATATATGGCACAATAAAGGCGGCTCGTGCGAATTTTTCAGATCTGATTAATTGTGAAATGATTATAAAAATAACAATAACTGGCAATACTCCAAGAATTGTAAATGAAACAATTGAAAAAAGAAATTTGGCGCTGTTGTCCCACACAGTTAGGCTTTCGCTGTCTGCGACTGAAATTAGTGTCTCAACAAAAAATACTGGCAAAGAAACTAAAAGCGAAGCAATATTTAATTTAAAAAGTGCTTTTCTGGTGAGTTGCGGTTTTGTCTGGGGTATCGTATTCATTTAAAAATCTTACCATGGACTTTTGAGAGCTACGTTTCTTTTCTGTTCTGAAGTGCTCCAGAGAGCGTCTCTGCGTCTGCATACTCAAGCTCTGAGCCAGTTGAAAGGCCCCGTCCAAGGACTGAAAGCTTCACATGTTCACGGAGGGGGGTGAGGACTTCGCGTATACGGTCTGCCGTGTGCTCGCCTTCATTTGTAGCTGAAAGCGCAAGAACTATTTCCTGTAGTGGTTTTGGATTCTTTATGCGTTGCTCGACTCGGTCTACAAGTTCTCGCTCGCGTATCTGTCCTTTTCCTGAAAGTGTAAGAACTCCACCAAGCACGAAGTATCGGCCACGGTATGCGTTAGCACGTTCGACTGCAAGCAAGTCCTGATCTTTTTCTACAATCATTAGAATACTGTCGTCACGTAATGGACCTGAGTCACTGCAATATCCACACACAAGACCTGTTCCGCTCCAATATCGCATGCACTCTGTACATTGCTGCACATCTGCACCAAGGTGCGCTACGAGCTCTGAAAGCCTGAGACGATCGCTTTCTGAGACCGAGAGTAGGTGATACACGAATCGCTTAGCCTGCCTCGGACCAATTCCAGGAAATCGTTCAAATGCTCGGGCTAGATCTTCGACGCGGTCAGTCATGATTCAAATAGCTATTAAAACTCATTCGCGAGTTCGCCATAGCCAGACTTGTCTTTAGATACAAAGCTCGTGCGCTTATCATCGAAGATCAGCTCAACCATTCCTGTAGGTCCGTTACGATGCTTCTCAATTAAAATCTCTGCAATGTTTTGGCGATCGCTATCAGGATTATTTTTATCCTCACGATGGATGAACATCACGACATCGGCATCTTGCTCGATCGATCCAGAATCTCTCAGGTCTGAAAGTCTTGGCTTGCCACCGCGTTGTTCCACTGCACGAGAAAGCTGTGAAAGTGCGATGACGGGAACTTCGAGTTCTCGCGCAAGTGATTTGAGTGAGCGAGAGATTTCTGTAACTTGTTGCACCATCGAGTCTGATGCCTTTGTGTTTGTCGGAGCCATAAGCTGGAGGTAGTCAACGATGATGAGGCCAATGCCGTGCTCACGCTTGAGTCGTCTCGCAACTGCACGCATGGCGAGAATATTATTTCCTGGTTTGTCATCAATATAAATAGGTGCCTTTGAGAGACTCTCGATCGCATCGCGAATACGATCAAAGTCTTCCTGTGCGTGCACAGCGTTTGTGCGAATCTTCCACGAATTCACGTATGACTCAGCAGAAATCATACGATCAATAATTTGCTCGGCACTCATTTCAAGTGAGAAAATTCCGACGGGCACGTTGTGACGCACTGCTGCATTTCTGGCAATATCAAATGCAAATGATGACTTACCAACAGAAGGTCGTGCTGCAAGAATCACAAGGTCTGATTTGTGTAGACCAGAAAGAAGTGCGTCGAGTTCTGGGAAGCCAGTTGGTACTCCTCGAATCGTTCCACCATCTTTCGACATTGACTCCATGCGTTCCCATGCAGCATCAAGTTTGTCTGCGATGGGGATGAATTTGTGCGCTACCGTTGCGTTGCCAATCGCGTAGATAGACTTCTCGGCAAGGTCGAGTACTTCCGCTGTGTCACGACTTTCGTCGTATGCTGACTCGCTAATTTCATATGCAGTATCAATAAGCGAACGCATGATGTGTTTGCGTCCTACGAGCTCAGCATAGTGTTGGAAATTTCCTGGCGAGGGTGCGCTATTTGCAAGCTCTGCAATGTACGCGCGACCACCGACACGTTCTAGGTGTCCTTTACCGAGTAGGTGTTCACTAAGTGAGAGAAGGTCAATCGGCTCGCCGCGAGTCACAAGTTCACGCATGCTCTCATAAATCATTCGATGCTTCTCTGCATAGAAGGAATCAGGGTGGATGGAGTCCGAGACGTCGTGAATTGCGTCTGGCTTTAGAAGAAGTGCACCAAGAAGTCCGCGCTCAGATTCGAGGCTTTGAGGAGGTATGCGATTTACGGAGTTGGCCATTGAGGCAATTATATCACTTTGTCTACGACTTCGGGTCTGGCGAAATAAGCGTTAGAAACGCTCCTTTTTCTGCGTCTTCCACACGATATCCCCGGTTTTGGAGCTTAGTTCTGATAGTGTCTGCCTTTTCGAAGTCATGCGCTACACGAGCCTTTTCGCGATCTTTCACAAGTGTTTGAATATCGGCAGGGAGTTCGTCTACACTGCGTCTGCGAGCAGACTCTGGAGGATTGATAAGTGAGAGTCCGAGTACGGAGTCTGCAGTTTCTAGAAGCCCGAGCTTTTCTTTTGGTGTGTAGTCTTCATCACGAAGAATTTCCCAAAGGTATGCGAGCGCTTGAGGGGTACTAAGATCGTCATGAAGTAGCTGGGTGAAGCGCTTCTGAATTTCATGTGGTACAGGAATAGATTTTGACTCGTTTTGAATTGTCGCCGAGAGTCTCCATAGTCGAGTGAGTGCTTCTTGTGCTGCAGCGATTGTCTCCCATGAGAAAGAGATGGTGGAACTGTAGTGCGCTTGGAGATAGAAGTAGCGAAGTGCGAGCGGATGAAATCCGCGAGCGGTGATGTCAGAAAGATACACAGTGTTACCAAGTGACTTCGAAATTTTCTGTCCGTCTACGGTAAGGAACGCATTGTGCATCCAATAATGTACAAACGGATGACCAAGTGAACACTCAGACTGTGCGATCTCGTTGTTGTGATGCACTGGTATGTGATCGATGCCACCTGTATGAATATCTATAGTGTCACCAAGAAGTGCACGTACCATTGCAGAACATTCGAGGTGCCAGCCAGGGAATCCAACGCCCCATGGAGACGGCCATTCTTGCTGACGCTTGGCAGCATTGCGCGGAGAAAATTTCCAAAGAGCGAAATCCTGCGGATTTCGCTTCTCGCTTGTGAACTCTTTCAGTCGTGTACGTCCCGCAAGTGCAACGCGGTCTTCAATTGATTCAGACGTACCTTCCTTTATATCTGCATCTGAAAGCCCACCAAGTTTTCCATAGTCAGGGAACTTGCTTGTGTCAAAATAAATGCCGTCACTCGTTTTGTACGTGTATCCTTTTTCTTCAAGAGTCTTTGCCATTGCGATCTGCTCCTGTATATATTGAGTAGCGCGAGGGAAGAGGATGTCATTCGTGTCCAAATTTACGAGACGTAAATCCTGCATAAATAAATTCGTATAGCGCATCGCAATTTCTTCTGCAGTGGTGCCTTCGCGCTTAGCACCCATTTCCATTTTGTCTTCACCTTCGTCTGCATCACTCACGAGGTGCCCAACGTCTGTAATATTTATGACGCGACGCACATGATACCCGCTCGTCTTAAGTGTACGAGCAAGAATATCTGAGAATACGTACGGACGAATATTTCCGATGTGAGCTTGGCTATAGACTGTAAACCCGCAGGAGTACATAGTTGCAACTCCAGGCTTAATGGGAATGAACGTCTCTTTCTTTCCAGAAAGGGTGTTTGTTACAAAAATAGGAAGATTGAGTGCTTCAGGATTCTTTTTTCCAAATGGCCACATGTGCTTATTGTACCGCATTCTAATTTCTTTGCGCTAGTGAGAATTTCTCCACACGCGAATTTCACTCTTGATGATATACTTTTATGTACATATGGATGACAAAACTGAATGGGAAGAAGAACATTTACTAAATGACGAACCCAAAGACCTAAAGAAGATTGCGATAAGGTGGAATTGGAAGCATACCCGTCTCGGGGCAGCATTTGCTGTCGTGCTTGTAATAGGGTTTGTGGGAGGGATGTTCGTGGGAACTCCTGCAGGTGCTCGCACAGTCTCAGCTATACCGCTCATAGGCGACGGACTTATAGCCACACCCGACAATACCGCAGACTTCACTGACTTTTGGAAAGCATGGAATGTTTTGAACACACAGTATGTAATTACACATGCTTCTTCGACCATGCCCTCAACACAAGAAAAGATGTGGGGTGCAATTCAAGGCCTGGCTTCTTCATACGGTGACCCATACACAGTATTTTTCCCACCAACTCAGGCAAAGGCCTTTCAGGATAATATTCAGGGAAGTTTTGGGGGTATCGGTCTAGAGATAGGCGAAAATGCAGACGGTATTCTTACAGTCATAGCTCCACTTAAAGGTACTCCTGCAGAGAAAGCAGGTTTCCTCCCAAAGGATCTCATTGCTGCAATAGACGGGAAGTCTGCAGAAGGCGTTTCTTCTGATAAAGCAGTCAGTCTTATTCGTGGTCCAATTGGCACAACTGTAACGCTCACCATTGTTCGAGGGGGCAAAGCGCAGGAAATTAAAGTAACGAGAGAAACTATTCAGGTACCTGAAATAGACTACAAGCAAGATCCAAAGACTGGCGTATACACAATTGCACTCTATGAATTCACTGCAAATTCTGCAGAACTATTCCAAAAGGCATTTACAGCATTCAAGTCATCTGGCGCAAAGAACCTGGTAATTGACCTGCGAAATAACCCAGGCGGATATCTTGATAGCGCAGTCGCAATTGCGAGCCATTTCTTGCCAGCAGGTACCACAATTGTGACAGAGGACTACAAAGGTCATCAGACTAATGATGTACTTACAAGCACCGGAACAAACGATCTCCCTGCAGGAACGAAAGTCGTGGTTCTCTTAAATCAAGGTTCAGCGTCAGCATCTGAAATTCTAGGAGGAGCACTGAAAGACAATCATGCGGCAACTATTATAGGCACAAGGTCATTTGGAAAGGGTTCGGTACAGCAGCTTGTAAATATTGACGGAGGATCACTTAAGGTCACAGTGGCTCGATGGCTTACACCTTCAGGTCTCTCAATTATGGGAAATGGTATTACTCCCGATATAGATGTAGAGGCAACGTCTAGTGATATTACAGCAACAAATGACCCGCAGATGGATAGGGCTGTGCAGTTCTTTGCGGCAGGTAAATAGGTAGAGGTAAAGCATCTCACACAAAGCACTCTGGGTACTCGAAGAGTGGCGTGCTGAAAAGTGCCTAAAGTGCTTAACTACTAGTGCTTTTTAGTGAGATGCCTTACCTCTTCAATAAATGTTACAAAGAAAATCACAAAATAAAAATCACCTAAATTATTAGGTGATTTTTATTTAGGCCGGATCTTGTCTTAGTTGGAGTCCGCCTTCAGAGCATTTCTAAGAAGTTCTCTCGCAACATCAATTGATACGTTATCACAAGCTCTTACAACTTCGGGATATTTAGTGTAAATAACGTTCAGCAGGCTTCGTGCTTGTTCGACATCAGTCTTGGGTAATACTGCGGCTGTATCTGGATCTGTGTCTAATAAAGCGTAATACAGAGGTGACCCATCTTTAAGCTGCATTTCGGCTGGTGTCGTTTCGTGTATATGAGCTGCGTCATTATTAATTACCCCTGCATTCTGAGCACTTCTTCTCCATAAATTTTCCAGTGACATATATGTAACTGTACACCTCTAGCATTCATACACAATATCGACCTGTGTATTACTATAATTTGCAGGAGGGTCCAAAAAGGAGTACGATACTAGCACTATGAAAATTGTATTACTTAAAGACGTACGCAAGATGGGTCGTGCAGGGGAGATTATTGAGGTTTCTGATGGTCACGCAACAAACTTTATTATTCCTGGAAAGCTCGGTGTTCCGGCTACCGCCTCAAACATGAAGCAGGCAGAAATGAAGAAGAAGCAGTTTGATGATAAGCGAGCCGTAGAGACTGAAATTATCGCTGAAACACTTAAGGCACTTGCAGAAGGACGAACTGTAATCACCAAGAAAGCGAACGAAAAAAATCATCTCTATGATGCAGTAGACGCTGTAGAAATCGCAGCAGCAACAAAGCTTCCTGTAGATGCTATTAAACTTGAGAAACCAATCAAAGAAGTGGGTGAATTTGAGGTCCCTGTAGCTGTAGGTGAGAACTTTGGAAGCATCAAAATCGTTATAGAAGCTGAGTAGCCTTGAATTCTCACTCTAATTGCACCACTCACTTCTTCATAAATATCTGATACGGA
>CAJEYI010000010.1 GCA_903994795.1 uncultured bacterium | reverse complement strand
TACAGGACACCTTTAGAAATCTGGAGTGGTGCAATTGAGAGTTGAATGTACCCTTGTAGACATTGACTTTTACTACTAATTGTAGTATATTATGTAACGAAACCAACCGTGGCAATTTGCCACAGCGCAGAGAAAGGTCAAACAAATGCGCACGTTCTTGTTGGCCGTTCTTTGCGGCATCATGTCTTCATTTCCGGTTGGAAGCGCTTTTGCTTCCGACAATGGTAATTCTCACGACTCACTGCCCGCGGCCGTTGTGGTGTCGGAAGCCGGGGTCCCCATGATTCCTGCTCCCGACAAGGTAAGCGTCCATATCGAGGAGCAAGACTCTTCGATGTATGTTTACCCTGCAACCGGGGATACTGTGCGCGCGAATGTCTCGCGCACAGTTGCGTATGCAAGTTACGAAGATGTTACTCTCGAGGCGGTTGTCTTTGCGTCGCCGGATCAGTCCGGACAGGAGCAGGAGATAAACGCGTACTTCGATAGGATCCTTAAAACCTCTATCGGAGAACTCAAAATCGATGCCACCGTCGGTGAATGGTGGGTCGATGACGGGCATGTGACGAACCTCTATGCCGAAGTTTCTCGAGAGTTCGCTCTTGGGAAGAGTGGCAAAGTGACAGCTGCGCCACTTTTTGCTTTCGGGCAATGGGTCGGGTCGGGGTATGAGCCATCAAAAGCTTATGCTCTCGTAGGAATAAGGCTGAAAGACTCTCTTGGCGAGAAGGTCGCTCTCTCGTTCGAGAGTGCCTACAGTCACTGCATCCGTGAGGATGCGCGGCTGACTCGTGACGAGTGTCATGAAGTCGTCTACGCGAATACTGAAATCGCGTATACATTATCGGAAACATGGACAATCTATGTCCGTGTGCAGGTAAACAATTCTGCGCCCGCCACAGTCGCTATTGCTATCGCGAAAAGCTTCTGAGGGCACCCAACAAGTATGATCATTCTGTGCGATGGGTCCTCTGTTTAAGTACAGGGGGCCCGTTTCATGTATAAACCCTGCAAAGGACTATTTGGAAACTTCGGAATTGATTTCAGGAGCAGTGGGAGCGACATCGGTGAGTGAAAGTTCAATTGTAAATGTTGATCCCTTTCCTGATCCTTCTGATTCAGCCCAGATTTTTCCATGATGCGCATCAATGATGTTCTTTACTATATATAGTCCAAATCCAGTACTTTCAGTATTTACTTTAACCGAATCCTTTCCATGACCCCCTTCTGTGAATAAGTGTGACATGTCCTCTGCTGTAATTCCTACCCCAGTATCTTTTATGGTAAAAATCACTTTGTCGGGTTTCGACTCAAGATTTATTGTGACAGAACCGGATGGGGTATATTTGATTGAGTTATCAATAAGGTTCTTAAATGCGTTATAAAGTTGTGCCTCATCTCCAATAACTTGTTGGACTGCGTTTTCTGAATTACATACTAACGAAAGCCCTTTCTTGGTTGCTGCCGGCATTAATTCAGAAATAATTTTTTGAATAAGTTCTGTAAGATTAAATGATTTAAATATGTAGCTAACAGCTCCACTTTTTAGGTTTGACGCATTAAGAATTTCTTGAACAGTATTAACACCATTTGTTGCCGAGCTTAGACCTTCAGTTGCAAGTGGGAGGAATGCGTCAGGTAATTTCCCAAAGTCCCCTTCAAGTGCCATTGAAAAGATATTTCGTGATTTTGTTAAGTAACCCTTAATCTGGTGCGTAATGAAGTGTATAAGGACGATTTGCTGCTTGTTTGCATTTTGAAGGTTGGATGCGAGCTGCTGAATATTCATTCGTTGTTCAATTTCCTTTTGAACACTTTTGACAAGGATGTATCCAATTGCAGCTGTTAACACAAGTGTGATTGAAATAAGAATTCTATTAGTAACTGTATTTACAAATGCAAATTCTGAAGCAATTAATGCAAGGAGTGCAAAAACTAAGGCTTCAGTTCCAAAGATTTTTAAATTAAACTCATTATATTTCACAATTAAATAGCCAAGATATATAAGGAGAATCGGCATACCAAACAATCCGTAAATCTCAAAATTATAAGCATATGTGCTAATGTCGAAGTAATTTACGAGCACATTTACTCCTAACGTGCTTAAGAAAAAGAAAAACAAAAATAAAAAGACTCCTGTGCTAGCAAGCAGTGCCTCAGTACGTTGTCTCTGTGTTGTTGCCTTTCTGATACATATAAATGCAAGCACTAATACTGCCAGCACAATTACCCCCTCAACAAAATATGGATATAGTGCCACCCACTCTCGTTCATTTACTTGGCACTGGTTTGCGTCAAATGAAAGAAGGTTGTATCCAAATAAAGTCGATATAGCTGTTGGTAATAAAAAAAGTACACCCACAATCTTCTGCCAGGCGAATAGGTCTCGCCGCATAAGAAACGTAAAAAGAAAATAATAACTAAAGAAAAAGAAAAGCAATGCAAATAGATCTACTAGCGACCATGTAAACATGGTGATGTTTGATCCAAGGAAAGCAAACCAGGAGCTAAGATCTAGAAAACACCAGATTGCAAAACTAACACAAACCACAAACAAGGTCATACTTTCTAAGTTTCTGACTTTATACAATAAAAATCCTCCAAATATTACGGCGATAACGGCAGTTGGGATATGTGAATACACTAATAATCCAACTGGAATTTGATTAATTAGATAGTTATAACAGTATTCGACTTGAATGAGGTGAGAAAATATGTTCATGGAGTTTGTGTGGTTATGCATTTTTCACCAGTTTGGACCGCGTTTGCGGCGCAGTATTGAACTGAGCACGTACCATAACTTGCGCAGTTAAATTCCTTACAAGAATGCTCTTCAATGCAGGAGGGTGCATTCCTTGCAAGAATGGTAATTTTTTCATATGCCGTTGTGTCGCAACCTAATGTATCTGCAGAGCAGTCAGCTACAAAACAAGAATTGTGCTGAGCATCACAAGTAACATTGGCTTGAAGTAAAAAGTTGCGCTGCAGTGCGTATTCGTAAAAACGATAGCCGGTAATGATAATTAAGCCAAATATAATTCCGCCAATTAAGACTCCTGGACCTGACCTCCTCATATGCAAATAAGTATATCACCAGATGGTGTCGACTAATCAAGTTACTTTTTTTGTAGCATCTTTTCTGCAAAAAGCTCTTTTCTCTTGAGTGGGTGCGAAAGCCAAAACTTATTTCCTTCTATATCTGTCGGTTCTAGAGCCACAATAAGTGGCTTGTGCCCTGTTTCCTTCTCAAGTTCCTGAATAGCTGGGAGAATAATATTTTTTGTGAATTCAAACTCCTTTTCGTCAATCAAGAAGTTTTCAAACAAGATTCCATCTTTTAAGAAAAGAGCTAGGAATGATTTATAGTAGTCCTTTGCGGCCGGACCTATTGAATGTAGCCACTCGGAAAGATCATAAGGCACATTTGTGTATTCAGGATAGCTCATGTTAAATAACTCATGATGGAATTCAACCAAGTTTTGACCCCATACTGTATTAATTGAATTAATTGGTTTATTATTGCTTGCGTTCACGTCAATTATATTTTGGTATTCAAACAGTTGCTCATTATTCTTATTTACACCGGTGTAAAAAGGAACCTTGGCTAAAGAAAACTTCCATTCGTTTCTGTTGTTAAATTTATCCTGGGTATATTCAAAAATAACTGGTTGCAATTCTTGTAAGGACACCGCAATATGCATAAACCGAGTAACTTCATAGTTCGGTGTGGCAATATTTCTAAAGATTACAACGCTTTGCTTTTCACTCATTATGTTAGGAATTCCAGAAGGAATTAATTCATTAACATATGATTGGAGTTCGGTGTCTTGCTTGCGTTTCACTAATTCAGAAAGCGCTGTTTCGAGGGGTGTATAAATAAATGCATTTAATCTTTCATGATCAAAAAGCATTGCATCTACTTGTGAAGCGTTTTCTTCCATATGTATATTATAGTACCATACTTTGTGATTAACGCAATAGCATTGTGTATGCGGATTTTAAAAGGAAAATCCCCGGCTCCCAGATTAGTAGCCATACAATACAAGCTACTACGGTACTATTAATTAGCAGCATCCAATCCTCGCCTGCCATCCCCTTAAAAAAACTTTTTCTATGATATAGGGCTATCATTACAGGATCTAATACGAGGGTGAGAGAAACAAAGTAAACTATCCCAACTATTTTCTCTGTCAATGTAACCTTCTCTTTGTGGTGCCAAGTAATGAATTTTTCAAAAGCATTTTTACTTTCTTTATCTGCAAGCTGTCGAATTGCTCGTGCTTGTAGCCAATCGATTTTCATGTGTTCATATGCAAGATATACCACTGCATTTATAAGTAATGCAATACTGCTTGCAATTACCCCACCCCATAGATAACCCCAATATCCGATAGAAAATGGAAAGAACAAATAGTCATATAAATGAATAAAACTTTCAAATATAACTAATCCTAGACTAAACTGTGCAATTTTTTTTCTGTGTTCAGCAAAAAACATATTCAGATGACGTAATCTTCAAAGTGCATTGGCTTTAGTATAACGTACTAACCAGCAGCATCTTCTTGATTGTTAACATCCTCATTTTCGTTATCACTATCTTCTTCAGTAATAAACCCGCCTGCCTGTATGCTCCATAGTTTGTGATAAAGGCCCTTCTCGTCTGTGAGTAGCTGATCGTGAGTTCCGGATGCAACCACATGCCCTGCATCGATAACAATGATTCTGTCCATCTTCATAATTGTTGATAGGCGGTGTGCAATTGTAATCACGGTCTTTCCTTCCATCAAGACATCAAGTGCGGACTGAATAAATGATTCTGACTCGGAATCCAAGCTAGATGTTGCTTCGTCGAGAATTAATATCGGAGCGTTTTTTAGAATTGCACGAGCAATTGCGACGCGCTGGCGCTCACCTCCAGAAAGCTTCACTCCTCGTTCTCCTACAAATGTCTCGTATTGTTCAGGAAATCCAGTAATAAACTCGTGGCAGTGTGCTTTCTTTGCTGCCTCAAGCACTTCTTCATCTGTCGCGTCACGTCTGCCATAGCGAATATTTTCCATGAGTGAACGATGGAAAAGTATTGGTTCTTGTGGCACGAATGCTATTGCATCGCGAAGGCTTTCTTGGGTAACTGCCGTGATGTTTTGTCCATCGATTGTAATAGTACCTCCTTTTGTGTCATAGAAGCGTAGAAGCAAACGTGTGATGGTTGATTTCCCTGCGCCAGACGGACCCACAAGTGCAACCTTTTCACTCCCGTAAATGTCGAGGTTAAAGTTTTTGAGAATAGATCGATTTTGATTAAAGCTAAAGTCAACATTTGTAAACGAAATATGCGCCTTAGATACTTTAAGCGGTCTTGAATCTCGCGCATCTTTTATCTCATGCGGAGTATTGAGAATTTCTATCATTTCTGTTGCATCTGCAATTCCGTCATAGAATCGTCTAAGGTTTCGGTTGATTCCAATAAGCTGTTGAATCGTGGTAATCAAATATGCCTGTATCAGTACAAAGTCTCCAATTGTGAGAAGACCTCTTTGCCAGAAGTACACAGCTCCATAGAGCATAGAAATGTTGATTATCACAATGAAAAAACCTAAGACTGCCCAAATTATTTCGTCTGTATTCCAGGAAAGCATAGTCGCAGATCTCCATTTTCGGACAGCTTCCTTGAATCGTGCGAATTCAAAGCTGTTACCGGAGAACTGCCAAATGGTTGATTGATTAGAAATTGCATCAGCCAAACTTCCGGTCATGCGACTATCCTCCTCAGCTCGCGCGACACGAATAGGTTGTCGCAGTTTTCCCACATACAGCTGAAAAGAAATAAAAAATAGTGACCATGCACCGAGAATAATTCCAAGCACATGATTGTTGGTGTATAAAATAATAACTGCACCAATCACGAAAAGACATGTCGGAACAAATTGCAATAATACAGTGTCGCATAGTCCTTCAAAAGCGTTCGTATACTTGCTAATTCTTCGAGTCAAAGTTCCAGAAAACTGAGAGCTAAAGAATCCATACGAGTGGCCAATTAGATATTCAAAGGCATCTGCATATAGGCTACTCATCACTCTCGTTTCTAAATACGTTGTACTAAAAAATTGAAGACGCATAGCAGCCCAATCAAATAGCGAGATAACCGCAATGATAAAGAGTGTAATAAGTAGTCCATGCACGACCGTTGGGTCGGCATGATTCAGTGTGAGGATGTTGAAAAATTTCTTTAGGTATATTGGTGAGGCAAGATCTGCGGCAGCTGTAAGGATGATGCCAATAATGACACCAGAAAAAAGCCAGGGGTGCTGGAGTACTTTTTTGCTAAATATACCGAAGATTGTGAGCTTCTTTTTTGGCTCCGTGTGAGGCATCTTTATATTGTAACACGATTTTAATAATTGACTAATGCACGAGATAGAAGAGTCCAGCGAGTGGAGCAATAAACCACCAGAAGAAGAACCTGTCCGGAGCAAAGAGTGTGTTCATTGGTTCGGGAAATGTATAAATGTGTGAGACGTTAAAGACGTGGTACGCTAGCGCGAGCAAGAAGCATGCGGCGAGAAATGAGAGTGCAAATCGAGGAACGAAACTCAATACACCAAAACCACCTTTAATGAGACGTTGGATAAATATGAATGGTATGAAGAGTGCGACAAGAAAGATAAAGATGCTTATAAGTGCTTTAAACAATGGAGTACCTCCAGCATCTACAATCACTGAGGTGTACGGAAATACAAGGTAGAGACCGTATCCACCATAGAATGCCATTATGAGCGAGATGATGCCACCCTTTCCACCATAGTATGAGAAGGCAATCATAAGCAGGGTAAGTACTGCCAAGATTAAAAAGTTCCCAATGAGTGCCCATGCATTAAAGGCACTTGCAGTGGCGACATTTGAAACTTGGAGAGCGAGGCTATTTACATCCATATGTATAGTATACCGCCCACGGCACACATTCCTATAACCCTTCGCTCTTGAGTTCCTCTATCGCCTTCTTTGCCTTTCCTGAAAGCTTTCGTGGAAGACTTGCAGTTACACGGATGAGTAGGTCACCGGTGCCTCCATCGCTATATGCAACGCCTTTGTTGCGAACACGAAGTGTTTCTTCAGTGTTTTGCATAACGGGAATTTTTACTTCAAGGACTTTGTCATCAATAGTGTTAATGGTGACTGTCGTACCAAGAAGTGCATCGGTGAGTTTGATCGGTAGATTCATCACGAGATTTGCTCCTTCCTTGCGAAATGTCTGGTGAGGTTTTACATGAACCTTTATATACAAGTCTCCTGAGGTGCCATTCTTGACTGCCTCGCCCTGTCCAGGCATACGAATCATTTCGCCATTGTCCATGCCGGCTGGAATCGTGAGTTTGATTTCCTCTTCCTTTCGTACAACTCCCCTACCTGAGCATGTTGCGCACTTTTCCTTCGGTACTTTGCCCGCACCTTCGCAGTGCGGACATGTGCGGACACTTGTAAAAGCACCAAGCACTGAGTCACGTGTTTCGTGAATTCGTCCTGCGCCATTACAGGTCTTACAGGTCTCCATTTCTGTTTTTGGTTTCGCTCCTGTTCCCTCACATGTTACGCATTTTGCGACTTTTGTGATAAGTACTGAACGCTTTGCACCAAGGATGGACTCCTTGAAACTAACTTCCACATCCATCGAAATATCACGCCCTCGATTGGCTCGTGCGCCACGGTTCCCCCCAAACATATCGCCCGCCATCCCTCCAAAAAGATCAGAGATGTCGAATTCGATCCCACCCATATTTGCACCTTGGAAATTTGAGAAATCAAAACCTCCCATGTTTCCACCGAAGCCACCTGCTCCAGGTCCACCTCCTGCAAATGTCTGTCCATACGAATCATATTCGCGACGCTTCTTGTCGTCTGAAAGGATGCTGTATGCCTCAGTTATTTCCTTAAACTTGTCCTCGCTCCCACCTTTGTCAGGATGATGTTTTTGCGCAAGTTTCCTGAACGCCTTTTTGACGTCCTCTTTGTTGGCTTTCTTGTCGATGCCAAGTATTTCGTAGTAGTTTTTTGATGTATTAGCCATAGTTCTACGAATTAGCTGATTAAGCTAATAATACGACAAACGCACATGAGGGGCAACTCATGTGCGTTTTATCTGCTTCAGGGCTTATGTTCTAGAAGCTGTAGTAGTTCGTTGGATAGTATGTCCAAGGTGCATGTAGGCTACTATTTGTTACTGGTGTATATCCATAGTTGTTATCCGCATACGAAGGGAATGAATATGAGTACTGATATTCAAACCAATATGAACTAGGATAACTATTGTAATACGATGATGGTGTGTTGTAGTAGCTGTATGTAGGAGGTACGTATGACCAGTTGAATGAGGATGTGTTGTAATTGTGGTTGTGTTCAGAATTGTACGACTGGTAATTTTGATTTGAATTGTAGTAATTCTGCGAGAATTGTGGCTGGTACTGAGAGGATTGCTGAATATCAGCCTGCGTTTCCTTTAGAAGACAGTTTGGATCGTTGCGTCCTGAACAAACCGCATCGATTGAGTTGTATATAGGCAGTGCTCCATAGTCAGCATGAGCAGGGGCAGCAATAGCTAGACCACTAAATGCAGTAGAAGCTACGAATAATATGGCAAAGGCAGACATGTTGCTTGCGGAAGTGGCGCGTGTATTCATATATACATTAATACACGATAAGTGCCCAAATGTCAAGCCTAATGGCCCGAACCTAGATAACTTTATTCTGCAGGCTTTTCGGTGAATTCTGCGTCGCTTGCTCCTGCCTCTGGCCCAGATCCGGCCCCTTCGGGACTCCCTGTTGCCTCACCTCCCTGCCCTGCCTCAGGCTGATTTTTCATCATGGCTTCGCCAATCTTGGAGAGTGAAGTAGAAAGCGCTTCGCTCGCAGACTTAATTGCTTCGATATCTTCACCTTCTCGAGCAGTCTTCAATGCTGCAATCTTCTCGTTTACCTCAGTAACAACTGATGCATCTACTTTGTCTCCATTATCCTTCACTGCTTTTTCAGCTGTATAGATCATCTGCTCTGCAAGGTTTTTCACTTCTACAATTTCTTTTCGTTTCGCATCTTCTCCTGCGTGCATCTCCGCGTCCTGCTTCATCTTCTCAATATCCGCACTTGAAAGTCCGGTTGAGCCCTCAATACGAATTGACTGCTCTTTTCCAGTTGTCTTCTCCTTTGCCTTTACGGTGAGAATACCGTTTGTGTCGAGGTCAAAAGTAACTTCAATTTGTGGAAGTCCGCGAGGAGCTGGTGGAATTCCTTCGAGCTGGAACTTTCCAAGATCCTTGTTGTCTGCTGCCATTGCCCGCTCTCCCTGCACGACGTGAATCTCTACGCTTGTCTGATTATCAGCATATGTTGAGAATGTTTGTGAGCGAGATGTTGGAATTGCAGTGTTTCGTTCGATGATCTTTGTTGCTACTCCTCCAGCGGTCTCGATAGAGAGTGATAGAGGAATAACATCGACGAGAAGAATATCCTTTACGTCTCCCTGCAGAATACCTGCCTGAATTGCAGCACCCATAGCAACGACTTCATCTGGGTTTACGCTGAGGTTTGGCTCCTTTCCGAAAAGCTTCTTCACCTCCTCCTGAATCTTTGGCATGCGGGTCTGACCACCAACCATGATTACTTCGCTAATATCAGAAGCTTTAAGGCCTGATGCTTCAAGAGCACGTTTTGTGATGTCGATTGAGCGAGTAATGAATTCCTCTGAAAGTGATTCGAGAGTAGCTCGAGTGATGTTAAGGAGAAGGTGTTTCGGGCCATCTGCATCAGAAGTGATAAATGGAATGTTGATTTCTGTTTGAGGTGCAGAAGATAGTTCATGCTTTGCCTTTTCGGCTGCCTCATCGAGACGCTGGAGTGCAAGTGCGTCTTTTGTTACATCAATACCGCTCTGTTTTTTGAATTCGTCTGCAATGTAGCGCACGATTTTTTGATCAATATCACGACCTCCCATGTGCGAGTCCCCGTCTGTAGACTTCACTTCTACTACATCATCTCCCACCTCAAGAATAGAAACGTCGAATGTTCCTCCTCCGAAGTCGTACACTGCAATCTTCTCGTCTTTCTTTTTATTAAATCCGTATGCGAGCGCTGCTGCTGTGGGTTCGTTTATGATGCGCTTCACATCGAGGCCTGCTACCTGGCCTGCTGCCTTTGTCGCGTTTCGCTGTGCATCGTCGAAGTACGCAGGCACTGTGATGACTGCTTCAGTAATTTTTTCACCAAGTTTTGCTTCCGCATCTGCCTTGAGCTTGCTCAAAATCATTGCTGACACTTCTTCTGGTCGGTAGTCTTTGTCACCGAGGTGCACGACTACCCCTCCGTCTGGTCCAGCTTTGATTTCGTAAGGCACAACACCTACGTCATTCTTTACGGCAGCATCATCGAAGCGATGGCCCATGAATCGCTTAATACCATAAATAGTATTCTTTGGGTTTGTTACAGCCTGACGCTTCGCAAGTGTTCCTACGAGTCGCTCGCCATTTTTTGCAATTGCAACAACGGATGGAGTCGTGCGTGCTCCATCAGAGTTTTCTAGTACGCGAGGCTCACCACCTTCCATGATGGCCATCGCTGAGTTTGTGGTGCCGAGGTCAATTCCAAGAATTTTTGCCATAGTGTGAAAAGTTATAAAGTTAAATAATAGCGTCGCAACGCGACAACTTTGCGTGCTTCGTTTGTATATACGTGCCAGCACGCTAATACGTACATTTTACACCTTTCAAATTTAAGTTCAAATCTACCAAAAGCTAAAAGCAACAAGCACCAGATTGCTCTGGTGCTTGATGTTACTTTTGAGGGTTCGAAAGTATTGGCCTGACAGCCTTACCTACTATTTTATATCAAGCGTTTTTGATGTCAACAAATCTGCTGGTGCTGGCGGAAGGAATCGAACCCTCTAAGTTAGACTGTCAGGTAAACTTGTTCCAATAACCGCCAGCTATTCATAGTATAAAAAAGCACCATGAATAAAAACTAAAGTAGTTCTAAACTTTTGCTGAGTTTTTGACTAATTAAGATTGTGTGTAGTGAGCAACACGAACTTTTGCTGGTCGTACGACCTGCTCTCCCATTTTCCATCCTGTTTCAAGTACTGCAGTAATGGTGTCATCCTCATCTGCAGACTTCGCCTCGTCCTGCCCCAGTGCTTCATGCATCATTGGATCAAACATATCCCCTACCGCTCCAAACTGTGTAAGTCCGAGCTTTGCTACAGCTCCCTCAAGCTGCTTCACGATACCTGCAAAGCCTTCTGGTAGCTCGGTAGTTTCCTTTGCGCGTTCGAGAGAGTCAATCGCAGGAAGAAAAGCGAGGGCTGCTTTTAGTGTGCCTATTTCAAGCGCTGCCTTCTTGTCTTCTTCGAAGCGCTTAAGTGCATTCACATAGTCAGCCTTTGCGCGCTGCCACCCATCGAGGTTTTCCTGCTTCTCCTTCTTTACCTGATCTAATTCCGCTCGCATCTTTGCGAGTTTAGTATCGAGGCGAGACTCAGTGGCTTCGAGTTCTTCTTCGCTCCCACCAGTTTCCTCGTCCCCATCTTCTTCAATAATTACATCGTCATCATTCATAGCTATACTATGCCCGAAAGTGTTGAGCTAGTCAAAACCTTTAACAGTATCTTCTAGTAGATGCGGATAATACTTTTTTGTAATCTCATTTCTGTATTCTTCAAATGGACCAAGACCCATTGAATTTCGTCGACTGTCTATATTTGCAAAATCTTCAATTGGTCTTGGCCCATAAGAAATTACTTTTTCTGCCGTCTCTACGTCTCTAGTTTCAGTGAATTGAGTTCCGTAAAGTTGAGCTCTATTCGTATTTACGCGAACACGATCTTCCAAATATGCTATTTCTTGACGTGTAACTTCTTCACTGGGCTCAGCCAGCATTAAAGTTAGACAGTATTGTTGAAATACTGGGTTATGGTCTGCATGTTGAACCAATAGCCACGCTGCATTTGCGGCTTCAGCTCCAACTTTAGAAATTGTTGGCCAGCCAATTTCAGCAACAATACGCTCCATCGCTTGTGTGTTTTGTTGATCTATACTCTCATCCCAAGTTGAGTCATCATCTATTGTCTTGCTCCGCATATCTTGGTCAACTTCGACTCGTTTTAAGATTTCCTCAGCAATCCGAGGATATTGAATTCCTTTTTTTGATTCTCTTTGTTCTATATTCTCCATAACTTTTATTTTAACTAAGTAAACATATGTTATTGAGGCAAAGCGCTAGACGTTTCCATACAAAGCTCCGAGCAGAACGTTCGCTCCCCTGTCTGGCAGTTGAGGCACGCGAGAAAGTGACGGTGGCAGTAGTCGTTTCCGCAGTTTACGTACTCCTCAGTCTTGTCTCCACATAGATAGCATGTACCAACTATCTCTCGCTCTATCTTCTGGCCATTCTCTTCCCCATCACCAAAGTGCATGGTCTTTCGTTTATCAAACGTATAGAGTGCACCCACAAAGTCCTTGCCAGGATACTTTTGCATATAGCCATGAATGCCGTCCTCGAGCTGATACACATCTTCAAAACCATTATTTAAAAGATATGCTGACATCTTTTCACAACGAATTCCTCCCGTGCATACCGTGAGCACTTTCTTTTTCTTGAGAGGTTCGAGCAGTGGAAGTTTCTCTGGAAGATCGCGAGAGGCCTGCATGCCAGGATCAATTGATCCTTTAAAGTGGCCTGAAGCAAATTCGTAGTCATTACGCATATCAACAATCTCAAACTCCTCACCACGCTCAAACCAATCTCGAAGTTCTTCAGCAGTGATGCGTGGTGCGGTTCGCATTTGTGGGTACGCATCTTCTTGTGGGTATCGTGTACCTACAATTTCATTTCGAACCTTCACTGAGAGTTTTGGAAAGGCGTCGCCAGTCCCTTCGCTCAGCTTTACGCATACATCTGAAAACAGCGGATTCTCAAGAAGTCTCTGCGCAAAGATTTTAGTACTTTCTACATCCCCCTCGACTGTGCCATTTATACCTTCGGTAGCTATGAGGATGCGTCCGGTGAGGTTTAATTCCTTTGCTAAAGTACGCAACGAATCTGCCAGTGTGTCCGGGTCAGCAATATCAACGTATTTATAGAAGAGGAGGATTTTGTATGGGGCGGTTGTTCGGGAAGATTCCATTGTGTCGATTGTATCAAATTACGCATCTTTTCGCATTCAGTCGCAGTTTTAGAAATAAACACTATGTGTGGAATACTCGGATACATTGGATCAAAAAACGCAACGCCCTATTTGCTTGAGGGGTTAAAGGGTCTTGAGTACCGTGGATATGATTCTGCAGGACTGTACGTGGCAGGACAAGGGGTTATTAAGCGAAGCGGAAAAGTAGCGAAGCTTGAAGAAAGTATTCCAAGTGATTTCGCTGGGAATGCTGGTATTGCTCATACTCGTTGGGCTACCCATGGAGCACCAACAGAACTCAATGC
The DNA here is from genome assembly GCA_903994795.1 of uncultured bacterium. Lineage (GTDB taxonomy): Bacteria > Patescibacteriota > Minisyncoccia > Phycocordibacterales > Phycocordibacteraceae > C7867-001. The sequence goes on along the minus strand of CAJEYI010000010.1, from coordinate 20,576 downwards.
TCATCCACACTGTGATCAGTCAAAAACTATCTGGCTTGTACACAATGGAATCATTGAGAACTATCTTGAAATCCGTGAACAGTTACTAGGCTTTGGGATTGCCTGTGCCACAGAAACAGATAGCGAGGTGCTTGCGCAGCTTGTTGGGCACCACTATGCAGAAGGTGTACCACTTGAAGTCGCTGTAGGTACGGCCCTCCAGGAGGTACGTGGTGCGTATGGTATTGCTGTTGCTTCTGTGCGAGAGCCAGACAAACTCGTCGCTGCGCGGTTTGGTAGTCCACTGATGCTTGGTATAGGAGATGATGGATACTACATAGCTTCTGATGCTAGTCCCCTATTGGCTCACACTAGGAATGTCACATACCTAAACGATGGTGAAATGGCAGTCCTTGAGAAAGACTCGTACGAAATAATGAACCTATCACGCGATGTGCTTGATAAGAAAGTAGAGGTATTGGACTGGGATATAGAATCCGCACAGAAGAAAGGATACGAACACTTCATGCTTAAAGAAATTATGGAAGGTCCTGAGGTAATCGAGAACACACTTCGTGGGAGGTTAGATATTGAGAATTCGACGGCAAAGCTCGGCGGCCTTGCAGATGTCGAAGAAAGACTCAAGGCAATAAAGCGCATCATTATTACAGGCTGCGGCAGTGCGTACTACGCCGGCCTTGTTGGTGAGCTACTAATTGAGGAAATTGCTGGAATACCGGTAGAGGTTGAAATAGCTTCGGAACTTCGATATAGGAGATGGACTGCTGTTCCCGAAGATACGGTGCTTATTGCTGTGTCACAATCCGGAGAAACAGCAGATACTCTTGAGGCAATTCGAGAAGCGAAAAAGCAGGGAATCCTCACACTCGGAGTTGTTAATGCGGTGGGTTCTAGTATTGCCCGAGCTACAGATGCAGGCGTGTATAATCATGCTGGACCAGAAATCGGCGTAGCCTCCACAAAGGCATTTATCTCTCAAATGACGGTCTTTGTGCTTATTGCGCTAAGGCTACGCGAACTTCAAAATAGCACCGCGTACAGCAACTCAACACAAGAAATTATTCAGGAGCTCACGCGTCTGCCAGCATATATTCGGAGCATACTTCAAAATAAAGATGTAGTTTCTGATATTGCAAAACGACACGCAGACATGAGGGATGCTTTATACATAGGACGGAAGTTTCAATTCCCTATTGCATATGAAGGTGCATTGAAACTTAAGGAAATTTCATACATACACGCAGAAGCATATGGGGCAGGAGAAATGAAGCACGGACCCATTGCGCTTATCGACGAGAACTTCCCAACTATAGCGCTTATGCCCAAAGATTCCTTGTATGAAAAGACTCGATCAAATATTGAAGAAATTCGTGCGCGAGGCGGAAAGATAATTGCCGTTACTTCTGGTGACACTCAAGAACTTTCTAAAATCACCGCGGACATCATTATGATCCCTCAGACAATTGAATGTCTGCAACCAATACTTACGACCATTCCTTTGCAACTATTCGCGTACTGTGTTGCACACGAGCGCGGTCTTCCAATTGATATGCCAAGAAACCTGGCGAAGTCAGTGACTGTCGAATAGTAAAACTAGCTATTGCATAAAACAAAAAGAACTCCTGAAGGAGTTCTTTTTGTTTGCGGTCTAACGCTTTGTCCTCCTACGGCCTGTCTCGCTGACTCGACATTGGCTGTTCCCCTCGCGGGGACCAGAGTAAACGATAAGTCTTTATCGTTTACTCCACTGTGGTCGTTTGCGGGCCTTTCGGAGACCTGGTTTTTTTCGTTCAACTGAGCGAGGATCGCGTTTAAGGAATCCTGCAGCCTTTAGTGGGCCACGAAGATCTGCCTTTGCCTTTACGAGTGCGCGAGCAATTGCGTGACGAACTGCTTCAGCCTGTGCTGAAATTCCTCCTCCCTGAACTTTTGCCATTACTTCGTAGTCACCTGTAATTTCGTCGAGACGAAATGTGTCACCAGTTACAGAAGTGCGCTCCTTTGTGTGGAAGTATTCCTCAGCTGGCTTGCCGTTCACAGTCACAGTTGTCTTTGCAGCTGGAGTGAGGCGTACGCGAGCGCTTGCAGTCTTGCGACGGCCAACGGCTACGGTATAAGGAAGAGTTGTTTGTTCAGGCATACGAAATGTAATTAATAAATTAGACAGTGATGGTTAGTCGCTTCATGCGGTCCTTGCGAAGTTTATTGCGAGGAAGCATTCCATCAACTGCAATGCGTACAACCTCCTCAATTCCCTTCTTATCAATCATCATGCTCATGCCAGTCTTTCGAAGACCTCCTGGGTACCCAGTGTATCGCTCGTATACCTTTCCAGAGATACGCTTCTCAGTCATAACGAGTCCACCAGCATTGATAATCTCAACTTCTGTAGGCACAACCATGTTTTGCACATAGTGCGCAGACTTTTTTCCTAGAAGTGCTGAAGCTGCCTCACTTGCTACGCGACCGAGGCTTTGTCCTTTTGCGTCAAAGGTATACTTCACCGTCTCTACATTTTGTAGGGTGCGTTGCTTTGAAACTTTTTGTGCGATTGTGTTTGCCATAAATGTTGAGTAAGTCTGGTGTTATACGAATGCGATATACGCGGTCTTTCGTCCGTCGCTTGCAGTGTTTGAAACTGGACGCTTAACGATACGAGTGTATCCTCCTGGGCGAGTTGCGTATCGGGGACCGATAGCTGTGAAGATTTTCTTTACGATTTCGTCGTCATTTCCCATACGAGAAGATACGAGGCGTCGGTTAGCAACGGTGTCGACACGGCCATGAGAAATAAGTTTCTCGATGAATGGACGAAGCTCACGAGCCTTAGCATCAGTCGTTGAAATAGTCTCATGCAAGATGAGTGAGCGTGCAAGCGAACGAAGCAACGCATCGCGCTGATTCTTCGGTCGGCTGAATGTTCGTCCTTTGTGGTGATGTCGCATAATTGTTGATTTACCTTACCTTTTTAGAGTCACTACGTCAATCCTAGTCCTTAAGGCTGAGGCCGAGGTTTGAAAGAGCCTCTGTAATCTCAGTAATTGCCTTGTCTCCAACGCCGTCAAGTTCTTTGAGACTTGCTGCTGTCTTGCGGGTTAGACCTGCTACAGAGCGAATTCCAGCCTCAGAGAGAGCTGTGGTTGTGCGGCTAGAGAGCTCAAGATCCTCAAGCTTCATCTTCGCAGCGTCCTTTGCGGCATCAGAGTCATCATCAGATGAGTCCTCCAATGTCTTTGAGCTAGAAACTGTGTTGATTTCAGCTTCTTCTTGGAAACCAACAACTGCTTTAAGCTGGTGAATCATGATCTCAATTGATCGCTCAAGAGCTTCACGAGGAGTGATTGTGCCGTTTGTTTCAATAATAACTCGGAGACGATTGAAGTCTGTTCGGTCGCCAACGCGCATGTCTTCTACTTCGTAGTTTGCACGACGAATTGGAGTGAACGCAGCATCAAGAGCGATTGTGCCGATGTCCGCTTTTTCCTTTGTAAGAACCTCACGTGGTACGTATCCGAGACCTCGTTCGATAGTTGCTTCTAGTTCGAAAGAAATCTTTCCTGAGATATCAGCGATGTGCTGTCCAGGGTTTGCAATAACAACCTGACTTGGGATCTGGAAGTCAGCAGCAGTAACCTGCTTAGGACCCTTTACTGAAAGTCGAATTGTTTGAGCCTCGTCACCATGAAGTGTGAAGTGAACACGCTTGAGGTTTAGAAGTACTTCCATAACTGATTCGCGAATACCTTCGATAGTTGCGAATTCGTGCTGAACATCTTCAATCTTAACTGAAGTAATAGCAGCACCTGGAAGTGATGAGAAAATAATGCGGCGAAGTGAGTTTCCGAGAGTCTGACCGTACCCTGGGTACAGTGAGTCAATTTCGTAAATACCTAGCATGCCTTCTTCAGACACAACGCGAGGCTTTGAGGGTAGTGTAATGTGGTGTTCCATAACGCAATCAGTAGTTAACCAGTAATAATAAAAACGACGAACTATCGAGAATAGAAGGAAATAACAGAAACCAAGTCACCTGCAGTATCAGTAGCTTCAACTGTAGGAATTGTCTGCATACCTCCCTGCATAGCTTTAGCATCAAACATCAACCATGATGGTGTTGTTCGGTCTGCTAGTCGCTCTGCAAGGTTTTCAAATGGTACACGGGTCTTGCTACCTTCTCGTACTCCGATCTTCTCACCTAGGTGCACACGTCGTGAAGGAATAGTGGTTTTAGTACCATTTACAGTCACATGGCCGTGAGAAACCATTTGGCGAGCTGCACGTCGCGTCGGCGCGAGGCCGAGGCGATATACGACATTGTCAAGACGAAGCTCAAGAAGACGGTGGAGTGTTTCAGCAGGAGGAAGACCGTGAGTCTTCATCGCTTCCTGAATGTAGTTACTAAACTGCTTTTCAGAGATTCCATAGGTAAATCGTACTTTCTGCTTTTCTAGGAGCTGTTTTCCGAATTCTGTAGGTCCTCGTCCGCGCTTCTTATTTTTTGCTGTGCGCTCCTGAGCAAGAGCAAACTTCTGAGTCTGTGTCTTTTCAAACACAGTAGCTCCAAGTCGCTTTGCAATTTTGTATTTTGGTCCAGTTTTCATAAGTAATTAATTCAGAATTAGATGCTATACACGTCGAGCCTTCTTAGCGCGCGGTCCATTAAACGGAACAGGAGTTTCGTCCTTAATGCTGCGGATAGCTATTCCCTTTCCAGAGAATGCGCGAAGTGTAGATTCGCGACCTGCACCAACTCCACGAATTATCACCGTAGCTTCTTTGAGTCCGATCACAAGTGCGCGATCTCCTAGGAGTTCACCAACCTTTGCAGCTGCATATGGAGTAGACTTACGTGCTCCCGAGAAACCAAGTGCTCCAGCTGAAGACGACATGATTGCGTTGCCTTTGTCGTCTGTAAGAACGGCCTTTGTGTTGTTGAATGTAGCTTCAACATGAAGAATGCCGCGCTCAAGTCGCTTTTTAACAGCCTTTCCAAGTGCACGCTCTTTGCGTCCTTGATCGAGACCCTTTCCTGATTTTTTGATAATTCGTTTTTTACCCATAGTGATAGTAATGAAGTTGAAGTAATTCTAAGAGCTATGTCTTTTCTAGCGAACGGCGACCAGAACCCATAGTCTTACGAGTATTACCTCGGACTGTGCGAGAGTTGGTCTTCGTGCGTCCTCCACGAACAGGAAGGCGTCGTTCGTGACGTACTCCCCGTGCTGAACGAATGTCCTTAAGGCGCTTTACGTTCTGGCTAACTTCACGTCGTAGTTCTCCTTCAATTGTGTAGCTCTCAGCGAGAGTACGAATAGTCTGCTCTTCATCAGCAGTGAGATCTGAGCCCTTTTTGTTTGGGGCAACATTTGCCTTCTTTAAAATATCGAGAGCACGCGCAGGTCCGATACCGACAATAATCGGTAGTGAATAAGCAAGCTGCTTACTATCTGGAAGTGTGACACCGGCAATACGCATAAATATGACTGTATAAAATAATTAATAACTATCCCTGGCGAGCTTTGCGACGAGGGTTGCTCTTGTTGATTCGGTATAGGCGTCCACGACGACGTACTAGAATGTCGCCTGGTTGCTGTTTCTTGATGGATGCTCGTACTTTCATGTTGGTATAGGTGTTTTTTTGATGAAGAGACTTAGAAACGCTTTACTATTCGAGCTCTTCCTCCATAAGGATCGAGAACTAATTCTACATTGTCGCCAACAAGGACACGTATTCGATGCAACCGCATCTTTCCGGCCAAGTACGCGAGCAGTAACTCACCAGACGGCATGCGCACTCTGAAAAGTGAATTTGGAAGCACTTCTTCCACCCTTCCAGTTGCGGGTTCGTCTGTTTTTGTATCTGCCATGTGTAGCGTTATTTATCTTACCAAGTAAGCCTTATGTCGTCAATCTATTCTACGGCCAATTACTTGGCTTCTGTAGGCGAACTAATAAGTACATGGATCTGGGTAGGGTCCTGAGGGAAAGTGTCGCTCCAGAAAGGGCGTAAAGTAAGGGTTGCGTGAGAAATCTCATTAAAACCAGCCAAAATTGACTGTGCTGAGCTACGTGTCTTACCCGCAACAGCTCCAGCTATGCGTACTGGGTCGACTTTCCAGATAATTGTTACGTTTCCTGAAAGACTGAATGGGTACGTGGAGCTAGCTGAGGTACTTGAGCTTGCTGTGGGGGTAAGTGTGAGTGATGTAGATGATGCCAATAGTACCGGCTCTCCCTGATAGCTTCCAGCAACCTGTTGAGCAATATTTTTTGCAAGTGCATCGCTCGGGAAGGCTACTTCAGTCATAGTGCCCTGTTCTGTGATTGCTACTGAAGTGCTTGATGCTGTGTCTGGCATTGTTTGATACGTAACCTTTGATGATCCAGGAATTACTATGTAGCCAGTTGGGATTTTTGATGAAATATCTGCAAGAAGGGTCTTGGAAAGCGTAGTCTGAAGTTTTTGCTGGTTTGCAGTGTCTGTTGCTTGGCCTACCGCAGGACGAATGCCCGTAAATCCGCCAGTCATTGGAGAAGTAGATACGGCAGTTACGAGTGTATACGCAGCTCCTCCCTTAAGTCCCGGAACGACAAATGACGATGCTGGGATATTGTATGTAGTTCCTGGTTTCTCAGCGAATACTTGCGCAGTAACCGTGCCAGGACCTGTTGCTGATGCTGCTGGAATAGTTACTGGTGCATGAATCTTAAAAATAAGGCCGCTTGGTGTTGCGAAACGGGTGTTTACAATAAGCGTCTGAGTTTTTGTTTGAGCATTTGAAATAGTAATAGTTCCCTGTGCTGAATCGCTTACACTTTGCGTGCTTTCAGCTGGAACCACAACACTTGCGTTTTTGGTTGATGTGACAAGTACGTATGGTAATGCCCCAGAAGCATCTGATGTCGCTGCAAAGGTCGTGTTAATCGTTGAAGTCTGAGACATTGGTGTGATCCTTACTTCAGCTCCAGAAAAGGCATAAAAGATTCCTGCACATACGGCTAGGATTACGAGCACAATGAGTGCTGTTCCATAGGGGAAACTTGACCCTGTTGAAATTCGTACTCGTGATGGTGGTGTGATTTTCATGGGTGGTAATGGTGTGGTGTTGTTTGGGGCTAGTGATTCAGGATTTATATTGCTTGATTGATCTAGTGTTCTTCTGCGTGATGGTGGAATTATGTCACCGATAGTTTTAGGCATGTAGTACAGTATACTCCGTGTTTTTAGGCTGTAAAACACTCACTGGGTATAGTTTTAACGGGCTGGACTCACTTTTTTTGCTCATTGCGCACAAACAGTGCAAGCAGTGAAAAATATAAATCTGCCTCAGCGACCCCTCTGCTTCGAACGAATTGCGAAAAGTGACTTGCCGATACAGCAATAATTCTAAGAGGGTCGTCTGTGAGCCAAAGTGAAGGTATTGTAGACGAATTTATAAGTGTGCGCAGGTATTCTCGTACATCCGGATTTGCAAGTAGGAAAATTGTAGGAGGAAGTGTGTGTGCTACGCCGGCAGTCTGGAGTGCATTCTTGATTGAGTCTATCCAGATTTGCTCCTCTGTATTATTAGGTGAACCCTGTGCTTCATCTTGTCTGCCGTGTGCAACTGTTACGACGTCTATCAGTAAGCCTTTTTGAATAAACGCAATTGTGGTTGATTCGCCAGTAACATCAAGCAGGATGAAGTCTTTTTCGTGAGGATACACATTTCGGAAAGCTGAAAATGATACTGACGCGAACGCAGTGAGCGTCAGTGCATGAGTGTGATATGTCTTTCGTAAGGCCTTCTCAATATTCTTTGCAATTACTTTATCAATAAGAGAAGAGAGAATGTATACATCAGCTCGAATTGCTTTCTTTCCGACTGGCTTTGGTGTCTCGTATCCGTTTAGCAGTGTGGCAATAACGGATTGTGTGGATTTTATATACCCCTCTGGGACCTCAATTTCTCTACGAAGTATTTCTGAAAGAATTGAGTCGGTAAAGACAAATTGCTTCTTTTCTTCAATTGCTTCAATTCGGATGTTGGTGAGTTGCCACGGCGCACCAATGCTTGCGATTACTTTATCAATATGTCCGCTACCTGTTTCTTTGCGAAGTGTAGGTCCACCTTGCGAAATGAGTTGCTCGGATACTTCTGCAAGTGTGCGAAGCATCGCGTCTTGGCTGTCTTCGTGTTCTCGCACTTGAATTGGTGAACGTGCAGTGAAATAGATGGTAGGAAGATCAGATGTGCCTATGCGTGCAATTGCTCCGCCGACAGATGCGGAGTCGATATCAAAAAGCGCATAGGTGCGTGCTGTATTTTTGGAAGAAAAAAGACCCATGCTCTAAGTATAGCAAATGTTGCTATACAAGAACTGCCTTTATGCGACGAATACCTGCGGCAACCGATTCTTCTTTAAGAATTTTAAACTTCTTGCCATCAGTAGCGAGTTCGCTTGTGTTTGATACGTGAGGGCCTCCACAAAATTCTAGTGAGAATGATTCTGTGAATTTAGGATTTTCCTGAGTGGCATCCTTTGGACCCATTGAATAGACCGTCACCATATCGCCGTATTTCACACCGAACTCATGCTCAGCTCCGAGTTTCTCTGCCTCATCTTTAGGCATGCTTGTTACGTACACAGGTAGTGCTTCGTCCATTTTTTCGTTAACCATGCGCTCTGCTTCTGTCACCTCTTCTGGCGTTAGTTTCCGATCAAATGAAAAGTCGAGACGAACTCGCTCCGGTGTGATGTTGCTTCCTCGCTGGTGAACTTTGTCTTTTCCGAGGATGTGCTGGAGTGCGGCTAGTAAAAGGTGGTGTGAGGTGTGGTATCGCACGGTAATCTCTGAATGGTCAGCGAGTCCGCCCTTGAAGCGTCCTTCGGACGCAGTGCGTGACTTTGCTGTGTGTTCTTCCATTTCTTTCTTAAATGTTTCTACGTCTACAGTCAGTCCCTTTTCCATTGCTAGTTCCTCTGTAATTTCAACTGGGAAACCGTAGCTTGAGGCAAGAACAAATGCGTCGTGCCCGCTTACAATATTTTTGTCCTGTGCATGTTTTACAATCTTCTCAAATTCCTTAATTCCTCCCTGAAGGGTTTTTCTGAATTTCTGCTCTTCTGTCGTGAGAGTTTCTTCAATCTGTGTACGCATCTCGCCTAGGTTTGTGTAGGTATCTTTGTATGCATCAATCACTCGCCCACCTAGTGTTGCAAGTGTGTTTGATTCGACTCCGAGCTTGTCGAGGTGACGAATTGCGCGACGAATAAGTCTGCGGAGTATGTAGCCAGCTTCAGTATTTGAAGGTCGCACGTCGTCTCCTGCAATAAATACTGCAGCACGAACATGATCAGCAACAATTCTGAAGGACTTCTGGTATTCTTCGTCGCTATACTGTATTCCGGTGAGTCGTTCAATTTCTGTAATCGTTGAATATAGTGTGTCAGCAAGGAACACATCATCAACTTTTCCTTCTGCCATGGTAGGCATCACGAGACGTTCGAGACCTCCTCCGAAGTCTACATTTCGTTGTACAAGCTTATCAAATGACCCATCAGCTTGCTTCACGTACTCCATGAAGACGGAGTTCGCGATTTCAACGAAGCGACCGCAGTCACAGTTTGGATGACAATGCTCACCCCATTTTGGATCGTGTTCCTTTCCAAAATCATAGAATACTTCTGAATCAGGTCCACCAGGTTCTCCTGCTGGCATTGCGCTTGGTACACCTGAGCGACTCCACCAATTCTTCTTTGCATCGTATGCGAAAATCCTAGCTCCTTGCATACCAACTTTGTATCCGTTCTCTTCAGAACCAATTACAATATCTTTTGCATCAATTCCCTTTTCGCCAAAAAGTCTTTTCCATAATTCTATTGCCTCGGCATCCTTTGGAATTGAAAGTGACTCATCACCTGCAAAAACGGTTACGTAAAGTCTAGAGGGGTCGAGCCCGAGCCCAACCTCTTTGCTGGTTAGAAATTCAAAAATCCATGGAAGCTGCTCTTGTTTGAAGTAGTCACCTAATGACCAATTTCCAAGCATTTCGAAGTACGTGAGGTGACGGTTATCGCCTACTTCATCGATGTCTCCAGTACGCACACACTTCTGTGAGTCTACGAGTCGAATACCTGCTGGGTGTGTTTGTCCAAGAAGGTATGGAACAAGTGGTTGCATGCCTGAAGATGTGAAGAGAGTGGTGGAGTCATTTCCAGGCACAATTGGTGCCGAAGGTATTTCTACGTGACCACGCTCTTTAAAAAAGTTGAGGTATTTAGTTCGGACTTCGAGTACTGTCATGTGTAAAAATATACCACACCTATTTAGTAAAGGTACCTGCCGCAGCAAGAGACATTCTGTCTACAGAAATCAGCTTCGCAACTTCCTGCAATTCCTCCAAAGTCACTGCCTGTATGAGCTCTGGGTATTCATCTACGTACGAAAGTTGCTTTCCTTCTATACCTACTTTGTGGAGCATACTTGCAAGACCTCGAGAGGTTGAGAGTCCGACCTCGTATCCACCGATCATTTCTACTTGGCGAGCACGAAGATTGCTCAAGGTTATTTCTTGATTTAAAAAGTTTGAAATTTCTTTTTTCAACATAGCTATACTTTTCTCGTATATGCTTGGTGAGAATGTAGCCCAAACCTTAAGGCTACCGTCTGCTTTGTCACTAAAACCACTCGGTATTGAACGTATTGTGTATGTAAGTCCATCACGCTCTCGAATTGTTTTCACAAGATGGCTGGTGAACCCTGCTCCTGCAAGAAGTTCTGAGAGAAGCATAAACGGACGGTACAGCTTGCTTTCATAGGTGAACGGCATGGTCATACCGATGTAGACATCGATATTTGCTTTGTCTGTTATGTGAACAGTCTTTGTTTGAAAAGTTTGCTTCTTGGTGTTCATGTGTTTTTCAGGAACAGCTGTCGTGCCCTTTGGTAGTTTGCTTAGAATCTTTAGAGCTGTTTTCAAAGTTGATTCTGGTGAGATGTCTCCAGTAATGGAAAATATAAGACCTCCCTGCCCAAGTGTTTTTCTAAATGCGAGCAAATCGGCTCTCGTAATTCCTGCTACACTTTTCTTCCGTTCCTCAATTGTTTCTGCGAAGTTTACATGCTCTGAGTCGTACAGCATGCGAGATAGTGCCGTAGATGCGACTGATCGGGTTTCGCTTTTTTCTTCAATTAAATCACCAAGCGTACGAGCCTTTGCTGACTTTATTTCTGTAATTGGGAAAGTTGCTTCGGTGAGGCATTCAACAATTGTCTGCAATGCAAACGAAATATCCTCAGGAAGGCATGATGCTGAAAAGTATGTGCGGTCCCCGCCTGCAGAAAATGAAATACTCACACCCCGTGCACCAAGTGCTTCACGAATTGTATCTTTTGATTTCTTCGCAGTCCCAGCATCAAAAAGCTCGGTGACCATTTCAGGCACTTCAGACTTTGTGAGTGGAAGCATGTTCCAGCCTCCATACATACTGCCCTCCATAGAGACCACGTCTTTTGTGCCAGTTCGTGCAGCAAATAGGCGCATTCCTGCATGTTCAAGTTCTGTGATGGACGAGGTGATATTTTTCATAGGCTATACAGCGGTATTGATAAACCACCCAATTGTTGATTGGTCTTTTACAAGGTACTTCTTTGCGACTCGCTGAATGTCTTTGCTTGTGACTTTTTGAAGTGCTTCGGGAAGTGTGACAAATCGTGTCCAGTCACCTGTCGCAAGGTCTTCATTAAGACTAGATAGAAATGCGTATGGTCCGTCCCGACGAGTTGCGAAATACGTTCGTACCATGCGTTTTATACGTGCAAGTTCTGCAGTCTTTACGCCTTTTTGAATAATCTTTTCGTACTCTGCTAATACAATTTTTTCTGCTTGCTCATGTGTGGTCTTTGGGGCAAGTGTTACGAATGCTTCAAAAAGCGCAGGATCATGTAACTGCCAGCAGTAAATGCTTGCGTCAGTTGCCTTTGCGTTGTCTACAAGTGCTTTGTATAGTCGGCTCGTTTTGTCTTCTGAGAGAATAAGTGAAAGCATTAAAAGTGCAGGAATGTCTTCGTGGTTTCCTTCAGGAGTTTTGTGTGCAATCGCAATCATGTTTACACCTGCTCGATGTACGGTTGTGCGGCGCTGACCTTCCTGCTTTGGTTCATCAGTATACATCGCAGGAAATGGCATTGGTGATTTCGGATGTACACCAAATTCCTTTTTTACAAGTGCAAGCGTCTCGCGTACATCAAAATTCCCTGCAATAGTTACTGTTGCGTTGTTAGGCCAATAGAAATCGTTATAGAACTGTTGTAGGCGTTCGATTGAGACTTGCTCTATGTCACTTCTCCATCCAATCGTTGAAGTATGGTATGGGTGCGCTTGAAATGCTGTTGCCCACACCTGCTTATCGAGTGCTTCTGCTGGAAGATTCTCACCTCGCTCAAATTCATTTCGCACAATTGGCATTTCGCCTGAGCGATCTTCTTCAGTTAAAAATGCGTTGCGCATGCGATCTGCCTCAAGTGCAACTGCGTCTGGGAGGAGTTCGCTGGGAAAGACCGCGTAGTAGTTTGTACGGTCAAACCACGTGCTTGCGTTTACATGCGCACCTTTTGCCTCGAGCAGTTCCCATGCAGTTTTGTGGTTTTCTTTATTGAAATTAGTTGAGCCCTTAAAGAGTAGGTGCTCCAAGAGATGAGTGGCGCCTGTGTAGCCAGTGGCTTCGTTTCGTGAGCCGACGTGGTACGTAATCATGCACCCAGCTACAGGTACTGATGTGTCGGGGCTGAGGAGGATGCGTAGTCCGTTTGATTCTAGTCTGTATTCAGAGATACCATCTAATTCCTGCACAAATGAAATGCCCGGAACTACTGACTTTTGTGATGCCTTTGCCATCTATTGAGAATACCTTGAGTGGGATGAGTGTGCAATTAAAGACAATTAAACCAAGGTTCGAAAGTATCATTGGGCCAAAATTAATGAATGTTACCAATTCTAAAGCCATCTTCTGAGCTATAGGTTATATCAACACCAAACGTACTCAGTGATTCTTGAAGTGCATAGTACTGGGCTTCAGACATGGCAATTCGACCTCCAGTACCAGTTACATAGTTCTGAACACCCTTTTTTAGTTTAGAATCTATAGGTTCGAGTTGTAGCAACAAATTCTGTATGTGTGCTTCTGTCACACTTCCGACCTCTGACATATAAAACCCTTTGGAGATCTTCTTTCCCAGTAGTGTATCTCCTCGGTAGTAACGAGATGCAAGAGCCGACAAATATCTTAGTGCATCATCTGTGGGAGGGGCATTGAAATATATTGTTATAGCATCGTGACGTGAATCAGAAGCTGCCTGAGTATTTGCTTGGCCGAATTTATAGTTAGCATCGATTATGCCGTTTTTTATGAGCTCGTCTAGACTGTCTATCAACTTTTCGGATATAGTCACATTCAAACTACCACGTGTCTCGGATCGACTTTTGGATCCAAAGTTTCCTCAATATACCCATGAATTTTGTTCTTGATGCTTTAAGGAATTGTCTTGTGTTGCTTTGTTCCAGGCTTGGTTATATCCCTCCGGAATTGGGTATTCTGCGATGCGTAGCTCGTTATATATCTCACCCGCAAGTGTTTGAACTATCTCAGCAGAATCATTTCGCTCAGCGATTCTTCGATACAAGTCTTCAAAGATTAGTTGCCTACCACTACGCTCTCCTCGTTTCTTTAAAGCGATTTGTAGTTTTTCTAATGCCCGAGCATTGCTAGAAATATTTGTACCTGCTTCGGACATACCCAATCGAGACCTTACTTCTTGTAGTGCTGAGAGTGGATTTCCTGCCCCAGTATCTATTGAAGAAAATCCCCCGTTCGATTTTTCAGGTTGGTTGGAGGGATGTTCTGTAGACAAACCAAGTTTTGCCTCTATACCAGTTCTAAATGAGGCGGGTAATCCTTTAAATATGTCAGCCATAGATTCGCCATCACGTATGCGTCGAACGTACTGGTCTACCTTAGCCTCACCTCCTGAAGCTGGTGCGGTAATTCCTTCTTTCATAATCAAAGTATATCTCAATAGGCCATCATTATTCCACCCCGTACATTTTATAAAAGTCCTCAATGGGTGCAGTAACAATGAGGGCTTGTAGTGGCATGGCGCCTCGTACTGTTTCTGGTGACACCTCTGCCAGTTCTCTAATATTCTTTAAGAATTGTTCACCAAGCTCTGCTTTTAACTGCAGGTGTCCGTCAACAAACTGTCCCCATGTTCTTTCGGTCACTAAAGCACCTTCAGAATTATCAATTTCTGGATGGGCAAGATAACTTTCTGGAAAAAGTCTTGTATAGGCCTGGATGTTATATAGCCATGAATCACCACGCACATACTTTGCATCTGGGTTTTCTTTTTTTATTGCTGTAAATAAATCTTTCAATTCTTTCAGGCGTCGATTTATCTTCTCATGATCAAGCGGACCCGTTCCATCAAGCTCTTTGTTGGAGAAGTGTATATCTACTCTTCCTTTTAGGTCTTCACCTGTGCCTCCAGTGTGTGTCATGAATGAAAAACAGCCGTACCGATCATAGTCACTGTACTTAATAGGAGCTTCTCTTGTCAACCGAGTTTTCTCCTTTTCAAATATTGCCTCCGCTGCCTGCTCGTCGCTCATAGTACTTGTATCTATGTAATCCGGCGTATTCGGCTCTGTATAGTAACGAAGTACTGTTGTGTAATCATCTGCAACCTTTGACAATGGAGCACCTAGTCTTTGGGCAATCTCCTTTGCCACTTTAATTTGAAGCCCGATATATTCTTTACTAAAGGGTATCTCTTGGCGAGGAACCCAATATTCTGGAGCATGTACTTGAGGAGTTAATTTTGTATCCTCAATTACTTCTGCAACAGGTTTAATCCTTGGAGCATTAGGCATTCTTTCTTGCATATTTAATAAAGTATACCAGCATGGTGCTATAACCAGTGTATTGGAGTCTTGTTTTGTTCTTCCAGGTACTCATTTGTTTTGCTAAAGGGTCTTGAATCGAAGAAGCCATTGTGTGCGGAAAATGGTGAGGGGTGTGGTGATTCGAGTACGAGGTGCTTGGCTCTGTCGATGCAGGTTCCTTTTTGCCTAGCGTAGTTTCCCCACAGGATAAATACCAGGTGCTCGCGATTATCTGAAAGTGATTGTATGACGGCGTCTGTGAATTCTTCCCAGCCTTTCTTCTGGTGCGAGCCAGCTTCACTGGCTCGCACGGTGAGCGTTGCATTTAGTAGCAAGACCCCCTGTGTTGCCCATCTCGAAAGATCACCGTTTTTGTTTGTCAAAGGTTTTCCTAGGTCAGACTCGATCTCTTTAAAAATATTCTGAAGTGATGGCGGGAGCGCAAGCTCTTCGTGTACCGCAAACGAAAGCCCATTTGCCTGTGGTCTTCCTGAGTGTTGGCCATGATATGGGTCCTGTCCGAGTATCACGACCTTTACCTCATCGAATGGACATAAATCGAAAGCCCGAAAGATGTTTTTTGGAGCCGGATAAACGACTCCATTCTTGTATTCCTCGCGCACAAAGGTTTGTAGATTTGTAAAATACTCTTTTGAGAATTCATCAGAAAGATGCTCTTTCCATGACGGCTCAATATGGACTTCAGAATTTGATACGGGGTTGTCCATGGTTTCAATTTTATCAAGCTTCTCTCTTTTTGGGTTTGGAAACTTGCTTGAGCTCATCCGCAAGCATCTTTGCCTTTACATCAATTCCACCACGATTATACCCTCCCATCTTGCCATCACTCCGTATAACTCTGTGGCATGGCACGCTTGGATCATAATTGTTTTTCATAATCATACCCACAGCGCGGGCTGCGCCCGCGCTCCCCGCTACGGCTGCAACTTCCTTGTATGACTTCGTCTCACCTTTTGGAATCTGACGTACCACATCCCGTACTCGTTCTGCAAATGTACCCTTTTTCATTTATATATTTGTAGAACCGCAAAGCGTAGCGACTTCTGCAAGGATGGCACCAATTCTGCTCGATGGTATTGAAATGTTACGCATGGCTTCCCTACTGTCTCGCAATTGCTCACATACAATTATTCCTTGGTCGATAAGCAACCTTTTCTCTGCCTTTTTTAAGAGTGTAAGCGAAGTGATTGGGTATAGGCCAGTCGCAACAATTCGGTCATAGAGATTTCCTTCCTTTGGATAATCCCAGCCAAGCAGCTGAATACCTGAGCATTGTGCGTAGCGGATTGCCTCACTTGTAAATTTGGTGTTTGTGACGAGAAAGCCATGATCAACGGGGCAGGTTTGTGTGACTGGATCACACTGCCAAATGTCATCGAAACGAGCCTTTACATAAAGAGCGATCTTCAAATCAGACTTGTAGTTTGGGTCATTGTGGTACTTTAGTTCTGCGGCAAGGAATTCTCCATTGCGTGTTGCATACACATCTACTTCGTGGGTCACGCACTTTCCGGGAATCAGTTTTCTCCACTCAACTTTCCAGCCTTCCTTTTCAAACATCTTTGCTACAAAGTCTTCAAACGGGTGCCCCGTTGGACCGAGCTCAAAAAGTGCACGGCGTAGTGAATAGCGCGCCGCTGCGGCGCGCGTGTCCTGTCGAAGCATTTGGAAAGCGCGCTTATAGACTTCGTGTGTTGCGGCCTGACTTCCTAGAGATGCCTCAATCGTTGTTCGAATACGTTCAGCAGTAAACTCACTTGCGCCTGCTCGCATGAGTGATTGTTCGAGTTTGGTTGGGTCAAAGCTTTCGACCGTTCCGTCTGCTTTGATAATTTTACTAAGTTTCGGTCTGCTGAATACGTTTTGCATTTACACTATAATACCACCTCCAATACATTCGTCAGCACGATAGAGCACAAGTGACTGACCTGAAGCAGGTGTTTCCTGGAGTGGTGTAGTTGGAGTGAAAATGTTTTTCTGAAAATTATACACACCTTCGATACGTGGCCCGTGATAGCGATATTGAGCGATTAGTTTATTTGAGGTGCTTGTAAAAAAATTAGTATCTCGAAGCCGTATTTCTGTTGCTGGAATTATTGCGAACTGCTCTTTGGAAACGGTAATGATATTTGTTCGCATATCTTTCGCAATTACATACCACGGACCTTGCTCAGCATCATGCAGAACAGCTCGTGCACCAAGTGTGTATAGTACTGCACCATCATGTGTTCCAATTTCAATCCCTTTTTGATCAACTGCCTTTCCCTGGACTGGTTCAAATTCTTTTCGCAGAAATTCATCTACTGAAATTGAACCAAGAAAGCAAATTCCTTGGCTATCTTTCTTCTCTGCTACCGGAAGTCCGAAGTGTTTTGCAAGCTTTCGTACCTCAGTCTTTGGTAGTCCTCCTACAGGAAAAAGTGTGTGTGCTAGTGCGTCAGAACTTATCGCCCATAGGAAATAGCTCTGGTCTTTAGATTGGTCTGGACCACGTAGGAGCTCGCCGTTTACTTGCTGGGCATAATGCCCTGTCGCAATGTAGTCTACGCCCTGGGTACGTGCGAATTCATAAAATGCTCCGAACTTTACCTCTCTGTTGCACATTACGTCAGGATTTGGCGTCCTGCCTGCTTCGTATTCAGATAGGAGGTAGTCAATGACACCTTTTTTGTACTCTAAGCTGGCATCAAGTGTATAGAACGGTATGTGCAGGAAGGCCGCGACGCGCATCGCGTCGCGTCTATCTGTCGCCCAGGTGCACGGCATACCAGGCGGGTACCATCCTTTAATAAACACACCAGTCACATCAGCTCCTGCCTTCTTGAGCTGTGCTGCAGAGACTGCTGAGTCTACTCCGCCAGATAAGCCCACGTATACTTTCTTGCCTTGAAGCTTTTCCATATACACGTTATAGCACTATGCGACGAGAAAAGCCTAGCTTGGGAGATTTGAAGGGGCTGCACTAGTTGAAGACTGTATTCGTTCAACGCTTGGTGTTGTGACTGTTGAGGATGGAACATGGAACAATGTTGCAAGCTCTTCAGTACTGAGTATCATCCATGGGCTAATGTATGGGTCATTAAAGTACGCACGTCTACGATACATATCTACGGCCATGTGATTTAAATGATGCTTGTGATGTCCACCAATATCCTCCCAAGGTACATCTGTGAACATTGCAGTCCATCTGTTTCCTAAAGTACCGATAGAATTTCCAAGTTTGCCCCCGTTACTAAATGGCTTAAACATACTGAGTTGAGCAGGAATCATAATTCCCTGGAAACTGTCCTCAGGAGCGAGATAGATAGAGCGTATGCCAACATCAAAAATCTGCTTGCTTGCTTTTCGTTCGATTGCTGCAATAGCCTCTGTTTGCCCACGACTAGGATTTGGGAATGTCTCACTCTCGATGTCTGCGCCTGTTACTGGATCTTTTCGAACTGTCTTTTTTACTGTGGCTGCTCGAATTTGCTCTACTGCCTCCTTCACCATGTCATTCCATGAGTATGCCTTTCCATCTGCATTTACTAAACCTTTAAATTTTTCTCCCCTACTTGCGCGTGCAACGAATTGAATCCAGAACTGCTCCTGTGGGCCTATACTCGCAAGCATTTCGATAACTTGCGCTAGAGGGTCGACTGTTTCCTCAGGTTTGTCACCAGGCTCCATTTTATAGTCGACGTACGTCTTAATTGGGAATGCGTTTGACATATCAGCAGATAGACCATGCTCTGCCGCAAACATGCCGTACCCATGCTCCGATGGATTTACTAGTCTGGTGTAGTCCTCTGCTTCAATTATTTCTACATCTGGGTATTGAGCATAAAGGAAGCTCTCCACTGGTCTTCTGTATCCGACTGGAATCCACATGTAGAAGTGTACGCGACCACCAAGTGAGACAATTTCAAATGACCAGACTGGACGCATGCCTCCTTGGAAATACCTCTTGTATGCAGTGGTCTCACCTGAAGTGATGTGCATATTTGTGAAGAAGGTCTCCATTGCTTGCGGGGTTTTTGTGACTTCTCGAGGAATTCGAATTTCAAGCAACATATACTCCTTGTCTCTTAAGGCTTTTATTTTCTGTAATTGACCAAATCGTTCATACACAGCTTTATACATCAGAATAGGAAACCATAATGGAATTGAAAAAAAGAAAAGCTCAAAGTTACGGATACTTTGCTGTGGTTCAAAAATAAAGAAGACGACAATTGCGATAGTTATGGCAATTGAAAATTGTTTAGGTGTGTAGTGGATACCCTCTGCAGAATGCATCAGGTGATGTACCGTATCCAAGAACGGAAGTTGAAAGCCGGACGGAGTGCCACCACCAGAACCATGAGCGCTAGACATTAAGTATAGTATAGCAATGAAAGAAGCGAGCGCGGCCTAGGCCGCGCTCGCTTCTGTGTATATGAGTTCTAAAACAGTTACTGATTTACGCCGCAGAGTATGTGCCGTTTTTTAGTCTCTTAAAGTATCGAGGGTCGTTTAGGTTTACGAGAATCGTATTGTCCTTCACGTAGCGAACCTTCTTAACTTCTTCAATTACTTCTTCGCGAGTAAGGGGCTTCTTAACTAGTACTTTCTTAATAACGTCTCGAACAACTCCTGGCTGATAGCCCCATTCGGCAAGTGCGTAGAGACCGCGACCAACTAGTACGAAACGGTCATCCTTAATTAGCTCGTTATGAGTTGTTGCAACATGTGCTTCCTTTGCAAAAAGTGAGCTAATGGTCTTCGCAACATCTGAAAAGTGCATTGGTGATCCTGCGCGCTTGATAACGAGGTATGCGTAGTCACGAATACCTTTTGTGCGGATCGCCGCTGAAGTTGCCTTGCCCCATTCAGCAAGAGGATTGGAACTAATGTTTTTTGAAAGAGAAAGCCAGCGCTTTAAAATTTCTTCATTCTTGTACGCGTCATTCACTTGGTGTAACTCCTCAATAAATTTATCAAGAATTTCGCTTTCAGTTAAAACTTCAGTATCTGAAAGTGATCCGTACAGACTGGTAAGTGCCGCGTGTACTTTCTTTGCAGTGCTTTGATCTACATGCCATCGTGCATAAAATTCTTCAGTCTCACGTTCACGGAAAAATGCTGAACCAACCACGAGGAGGAATCGGTAACGGTTTCGAGACTTTTCGTCTGCAGCAAGTCCGAGGAGTAGTTCGTCTTCTGCAACAACCCCACCAAGATTTTTAATGTATTCTGCAAGTTCTTCAAATGCAGGAGATGCTTCAGTGAATTGCTTAGAGTTTCGAATAGAATCAATTCCAGCTGACTCAATCTGGCGAACTCGTTCACGGGTAATTCCCCAACGTTCACCGATGGCTTCAAGGGTTTCCCGATCTGCTGAAGCCCCAAGTCCGAAACGGTACACCAGTACTTCACGAGCTCGCTCTGGAACCTCAGAAATAAGCTTCTTTACGAGCGTAGTAGTATCGAATGATAGCTTCGCAACAGCCTTCTTTGGAGCTGTGGCACCTGCCTTCTTGGTAGTTGTTGCTGTTTTTGCCATGAATATGTGTTTATTTATTTATACCAGAATGAGTGATATGCGTCAACTATTTGCTAGGTACATTCAACTCTCAATTGCACCACTCCAGATTTCTAAAGGTGTCCTGTATC
>CAJEYI010000009.1 GCA_903994795.1 uncultured bacterium | reverse complement strand
GAAATGTAGAAATGCACAAAGGCAGAAATGTCTGCCAAATTTAGATGCACAAGTGGTTTGTGTATGGCGCAGTGAGTACAATAGTTGCTTCACTAGGTGTAATGGGTCGGAGTGGTAGACACACATTTGCATAGATAAGTAAGACGCCCGCCTGCCGGTGGGCAGAGCGGGCGCTTAGAGACAGGATGCAGGTATTCATATGTAGTTCGCGATCGTGGTGCCTCCAAGAAGCCTCATTATCACGTCATGAAATATTGCGCCCGACACAAGGAGGCCGGAGAATGTAATTCCCGACCAGGCATAGAATATGACCTTTTTGAAGCCGTCTTCCCAAAAGATCCTGGGGTTGTGCAGAATATATGCTCCCAGGATTACGAATGAGACGCCACACAGAGCAGTAAGTTGCGTGGCGACAACGGCTTGATGCGAGATGGTGGGTACCATAACAATCTCCCTTTTCTGGTGCGACACTTCGAACCCCCAACAGGTTCGATCCTGTTTCAAAATAGCACCCTATTGCTCTGCTTGCTAGAAAGGTAACTACAGTTCCGCCAACTTCACTCGAATTTGTTTGAGTATTTCGTTTGCAATTGGCTTATTTTCACGGAGAAATGTACGGGTAGCATCATAGCCACGGCCCATTTTAACTTCTCCATAGCTGTAGCTTGAGCCAGATTTCTGTACGATGCCGTACTTTTCACCAAGCGCTATAATTTCGCCTTCCTTGCTGATACCTTCGTTATACATGAGGTCGAATTCAGTCGTCTTGAATGGGGCAGCGACTTTATTCTTAACGACCTTTACGCGTACTCGGCCACCCACAATCTCTTCACCTTTTTTGATCTGGGCGATACGGCGAATATCGAGACGTACGCTAGTGTAGAACTTAAGGGCTTTCCCTCCAGTAGTAGTCTCAGGGTTTCCAAACATCACACCAATCTGCATGCGGATTTGGTTGATGAAGATGATGATGGTCTTTGATTTTGCAGTGATGGCGGTGAGCTTTCGGAGAGCCTGACTCATAAGTCGAGCCTGCTTTCCCATTTGCGCTGATCCCATGTCTCCCTCGATCTCGTCCTTTGGGGTGAGGGCAGCTACGGAGTCAACTACAATGACATCGATAGAACCGGCACGAACGAGAGACTCAACAATTTCGAGAGCTTGTTCTCCTGTATCTGGCTGAGAGATGAGAAGTTCTTCTAACTTCACGCCGATCTTTCGGGCATACTCAGGGTCAAGTGCATGTTCTGCGTCCACGAAGGCGCATACGCCGCCTTTCTTTTGTGCTTCAGCAATTGAGTGCAAGGCGAGTGTAGTCTTTCCTGAAGACTCTGGACCAAATATTTCGATGATACGTCCGCGAGGGAGTCCTCCGATTCCTAGCGCAGCATCGAGTCCAATAGATCCTGTTGGGATAGAAGGAATAGCTGCTTGCTTTCCTGCGCCATACGTCATAATGGCTTCGTCTCCAAACTTTGTCTTGATTTCCTTTATGGCAAGGTCAATAGCCTTGCGCTTTGCGTCCGCGCTGCTTTCGGTAGGGGAATCAGAGATATCGACATCTGCGTCGAGCTCAGGGGCTTCCTTGCTTGTCTTGCTAATTTTCTTTGTAGCTTTTTTTGGTGCGGGCATAAAAATATATTAATTAACGAATACCGAACGCTGCTCCTTAACAGTTCTGCCGAACCGATCGGTAGCGGTTAGGGTAAGTATAGCGCCTCCACGGGGAAGCGTCAGCGTCGTTTCAAAATGGCCGTACTGGTCTGTTAATAGTGGGCCGCCATCAAGACTCACACTCTTAGTATGCACAGCGGTACCTGAAATAGTTATCAAGCCGTTATAAAAACTTTCTGAGTTTTTGGGAGTCGATACAGTGAGTTGTGGTCCTACGATAAGGGGAATTGCTTCATGTGCGCCATATACGAAAACCGTGATGAGAATAAGTGCAGTAAATACCTTGAGGAAGTCCATAGGCTAGAAATCTGGATTCATTCCGTCGTCGTCTGATGGCTTCTCGGTTGCAGAAGGCATGTGAGAGAGCACGTCACGTGGTCGGGAGCCGTCAGCGGCGCCAATAATGTTTCGTTCCTCCAGGATATCCATAAGCCGTGCTGCACGAGAGTATCCGATGCGGAGCTTGCGCTGAAGGTATGATGTTGAAGCCTTTCCAGCTTCCTCTACGGCTTCACGAGCCTGCGTGTACAGGTCATCATCCACATCATCATCCTCGTTTGCCATAAGGATGGCATCGTTTGGTTCGTTAAGGCTTACAGCGCCTGTAACCGTGGCGAGATCAACGCTAATGAGATTGCCCGCATTGTGTTGCTTGATGTATTGCACAACCTTCTTCACTTCACCCTCAGCAATGTATGCAGTTTGTATACGGATAGGCTTCTGCATGTCAGAAGACAGGTAGAGCATGTCACCAGCTCCGAGAAGTGATTCAGCACCTCCAGAATCAAGAATTGTGCGAGAGTCGATTTGAGATGCTACCTGAAGTGCCATACGGGTAGGAACGTTTGCCTTGATGAGTCCTGTGATGACGTTTACGGAAGGGCGCTGAGTAGAAAGTACGAGGTGGATACCAACAGCTCGAGACATCTGTGCAAGTCGTACGATTGCGGCTTCGAGTTCACGTGGATAGGTCTGCATGATGTCGGCGAGCTCGTCGATAACAATGACGATGTACGGAAGTTCTTCTGGGAGAGTTTCAAGGCCTTTCTTCTTCGCTGGCTCAAGGATGGTGCGGTGGTATGAGTCAATATCTCGAACTTGTTCACCTTCGAGGATGTTATAGCGGCGATCCATTTCCTTTGCGGCCCATTTGAGTGCAATGATTGCCTTCTTTGGATCTGTAATCACAGGGGTAAGAAGGTGGGGGATACCATTATATAGAGTGAGCTCGACACGCTTTGGGTCAACCATGATAAATCGGAGCTGATTTGGGCCGTTCCTATATAGGAGAGAAGTGATGACTGCATGGATAGCAACAGACTTTCCAGAGCCGGTGGCACCAGCGATAAGTCCGTGAGGCATCTTTGCGATGTTTACGTAGTGTGGAGTTCCAGAAATGTCACGACCCATCGCTGCAAGAAGTGGCTTGTTGCTCGTGTTCCATTCTGGTGCGCTCATCACACCTCCGAGACCAACCATCGCCTTTGAAGCATTTGGTACTTCAATACCCACGAGTGATTTCCCAGGGATCGGAGCTTCGATACGAACAGGGTGAGCAGCGAGAGCGAGCTCAAGGTTATTCTGGAGAGAAATAATTTTTGAAAGGCGGACACCTTCGGCTGGTTTGATTGCGTACCGTGTAACAGTTGGTCCGACAGAAACTTCGTCCATTTCAACTGAGATGCCGAAGTTTTGGAATGTTCTCTTTATGATGTTCGCATTTGCTTTGATGTCGCCGACGCCTGGCTTGCCTTTATCTTCTCCGAGAAGTGAGAGGGGAGGGGGATTATATTCAGCATCGAAATTTGGAATTGCAGAAACTCCTGGTACAGATGGAACTCCTTGAATGTCAGTGAAAAGTTTTACAGTTGGCTCGTGTTCGGGTACTTCCGCGGCCGTTGTACCAAGTGGAACCATTGGGGCAAAGTCACTTTCAACTTCTGCGGACTCTGCCATATCAGGAAGGTCGTCGTCCTTTTTTGAAAGTGATGGAATTCGAACAGTGGAAAGAGATGCGGATGCTTGCTGAGTGCTCTTCTTTAAGAGCTCATAGAGAACGATAATGTCAGTTGCAAGCGCGAGTCCAATAATAATTCCCGCGACGAGCAAGACAAGTGTTCCAGCGAATCCAAAAAGAGTTGTGAGCTGTCCGCCAATCCAGACGCCAAAAGTCCCTCCAAGAAATGGAATCGTTGCACCAAAGAAGGCGAGTGCCGCGAGAAGCATTATAAGGAGACCTGCCCCTGTACGAGGAGAGATTAAAAGTTGCTTCATCATCACCGCAACACCAGCTCCTATTATGATAATAGGGAGGATCAGTGACTCGACTCCAAGAAGTCCGAATGTGTAGTGAAAGGCATTACCCCCAGCGACACCGGCAAAGCCGGCAGCACCAAGCGCAAGGATGCTCCCAATCACTATAAGGAGCAATCCGATGGACATGCGAATGACCACTGACGCATCAGTCTTTGGGCGGCGCTTTTTACGCTTCATATACATTCATTTTATCACTTAATCCACAGAATACCCGAATATATCAAAACAAATCTCCAGGATTCTTTCAGACAAATTGGACACTGGAGGATAGGACTTTGCAAAGCTTTTAAAGAGGGTATACTTGTCCTTAAAGAGTATAAAATATATATAAGACACTAAAGGACTTACATGCAAGATAAAGGACATAATAAAGATACGAAGCTGTCCAAGACCACTGAGAATGGTTCACGTATTTCTGATTTCGTCCTAGATAAGTTCATATTTTCTAATGTATTTGAAAAAGACATACGTAGAATATATATCTACAGAAAGTCCGAGAGGTTGGCAAAAGCACTTCAACTAATAGCTCCAGCTTTTGTGGCGGCACCGTCACTCCGTAACCGTCTCGACGGCATTGCGGTTGGATTGATTGACGCTGCTATTCTTCCCCCAACCTCAGCAAGAGAAGCACTTTCACGAGAACTTTTGGCGCTCTCCAGTATTTTGTCTGTAGCACGCACAGGAGGCTTTTTGTCTGGTATGAATGCCGACCTAATAACTCGCGAAGCGCACCTACTACTTCAGGAAATTGCGAGTTATGAAGAGCCTCGGCTTTTCATGGAGGAGGTACAAACCCTTGCAGAACTTGCGAAGCAGGCTCCAGATGTTCGAGATCTAAATCGTGAGAATGAGTACTCTCTAGACCATTCAGAAATGGATCGTTCCGACGAAATTACTGTGCGAAATAGTGCGGGTGCCGCACGTACCATGGGAGTAGAAAATAAAGGACAACATAAGGGACATATAAAAGACACTAAAGAAGTGTCCTCCAATAGATCAAAAGGTATTGATGGCAACTCAGAGAGACAGGAAGCAATTATAACGATACTGAGAACAAAGGGACCGTCTTTTATAAAGGACATATCCACGCTCATACGGGAGGTAAGTGAAAAGACTATCCAGAGAGAGCTCCAGCTACTTGTGTCCAAGGGGATTATCCAGAGAGAAGGGGATCGACGTTGGACAAAATATTCAATTGAAGGTCAGTAGGATACTACTGAATACGCCAGGTTTCTTTTGACTTTTGGTCCTAAAAAGGGTACTATATGGGGGCATAGTTATCCACATTATATAAGCCCTAGTTGCTTAGAAATGCAGGTATACTGTGTCATGTACCTCATGAAGAGAAGTCTCTTCATGTAGGGGTTCATTGATATATGAATAGTTCGGATAAAGTCAGCTAAAACTGACAAGCCAAGCAACGTAAGAAATTGTTTGGTGCTACGTCTACGTATATGGATGGACAAGTATGATACGGCACGTTTGATAATTACCTTCACGATTGATACTCCAGGACCACACTTATTCCTTGCCAACTAACCGATGGGGTGCGGGTCGATACTGCTCTCTGTCGGGTAGTGTGAAAGTTCAGTTTTTCGTTCATGTAGCGCAAGTGCCTAAAAATACTTGCACCTTATTTAAAAACAAAAGTAAAAAGATACGGGCACACATTACTAATAGAGCTTTGTATCTTTTCACTTCATTAATTAACAACGCAAAAATTGTTTATGACTAACACAACAAACGCGATTGCAAAGGTTGCAGCTATTGCTGCAGTTTTCGCTCTTGCAACTTCAGTTGTTGCTCCTGCAGCTCACGCTGACACGACAACAACTACAACAACTTCTGCAATGACTGCAACTCAGGTTACAGCTCTTCAGAATCAGATCGCTTCACTTCAGGCTCAGCTTTCAGGAGCACAGGGAACAACAACATCTACAGGATCAATGACTTTCACACGAAGTCTTACACTTGGTTCTTCAGGTGCTGATGTAACTGCACTTCAGAACTGGCTCGTAAGCAAGGGTTACACAATCCCTGCTGGCGCAACTGGATACTTCGGAGCACAGACAAAGGCAGCTGTAGCTGCATATCAGTCTGCAAAGGGAATTTCCCCAGCAGCTGGTTACTTTGGTCCTACAACTCGAGCATCTGTTAACGCTATGGGTGGAACAACTACAACAACTACAACAACAACAGGTGCTGGTTGTGTAGCTGGTGCAGCTTTCAGCTCAACAACAGGAATGGCTTGTGGTACTACAACAACAACAGGAGGAGTAACTCTTTCTGGAACTGAAGGTACTATCAACAACTTCCAGACTGTTGGAGCAAGCAACGTTACCCTAGGTACCGGAGCTTCTCAGCAGGTTTACGGATTCCGATTCCAGGCAGGTGGATCTGACCTTGCTGTTAGCCGCATCTACTTCGATGTGGGCAACACAAGCGCTTCAGGTACAAGTCGCCCTTGGAACGTATTCCAGAACGCTACTCTTACAGATGGTTCCGGAAAGACTATCGCTACAGTTGATGCAACAAATGCAAGTAACTGGAGCCAGGACGGAACAGTTCCATCAGGAGCAGGTGCTGGAAATCAGATTTACCGAATTGCGTTTGAAAACACAAACCAGGTTGTAAAGATGGATCAGACTCAAATGTACTATCTTACTCTTTCAACTCAGGGATCATTCGCAACAGGTAACTCTGGAGGTTCATACGAAGTAACTTTGGCTTCCCAGGGTCTTCGAGCAACTGATGCTGCTGGAATTCAGCAGTACACACCTTCAAGCACAGGTTCATTCCCTGCAAACGGATCTACTGTAACTGTTAACGCAAATGCAACAGGTACAGTTACTCTTTCAACTGGTTCTGACAACCCTCAGACAACTACAGTTGCAGGTAACCAGAACACTGTGAAGATGGGTGTTGTTCTAAACACATTCACTCTAGCTAACACTGGAAATGCTGACCTTACTCTCTACTCTCTTCCTGTAACTCTAACTGTTACTGGTTCAGGTGGTCAGGCAGCTAACCTTATCCAGGACCTTAAGCTCTACCAGGGTTCAACCCTTCTTGACACAGAAAGCCCATCTACAAGCTTCGGCACAACTGGATCGGTTAACTTCAAGAACATTGGTGGTGCAGCAGGAATGGTAATCGCAGCTGGTACAACTGATCGTTTCAGCGTTGTTGCTGACATTCAGCCAGTTGGAGGTTCTAACCCAGCACCAGAAGGATCATCTGCAACAGTTACAATTCCTGGAACTAACACAGATATCGAAGCAGCAGGTGGAGCTATCATAACTCCTACTGGAACTTCATCTGGTCACGCAATCACATTCGTAGTCAATGGTCTAACTATTGACTCAGCTCCTGCAGCAGGAGCAACATGGAACATCACAACTGCAGGTAACGGAACTCAGCAGACGGGAACATACAACTTCTCGTTCAGCGTAGCTGCCTTCGGTCAGGATATCTATGTTTCTTCAACAAGTGCAAATGGAGTACTTCCTGTAACGCTTTATGATCAGGCTGGTAACGCCACAACAACTCAGGCTGTTACTATCTCATCTGGAGCTGATCGCAGTACTCTAGGTAACTTCGTTGTTCACAGCGGTGACTCAAAGACATTCATCGTTGGCTTCACAAAGCAGGGTCAGAATGGTGTAGTACAGGCTAAACTTACAGGACTTAAGTACGGTACAACCGATGCTAATCCTCTAAGCAGCACATACTCACTTCCATCTGCATACCAGAGCTCACAGCAGTTCCTAGCTGACTAATAGTCACTTAGTAACAAAGCTGTACTCGGTACAAGCTAAGTAAGTACAAAAACCGCCCCGAAAGGGGCGGTTTTTGTTTTGTATATTTCATATTCTGGTTCGCAAGGTATCGTGCTATCCTTTAGTTAATTCATGCAGTATTTTGTTGACTTCCTTAAATATCTCACTGGCTTCGTACTAATACTTGGTGTGGCTCTTGTGGTGCTGCATTTCTTTTCGGCTGGAACCGTCTAGGGTTTCTTGTCACAAAGCAGGAAATGGGGTAGAGTAGCTGAGTACGAACCGAAGACAGCAGGTGTGTATCGAGAAATCAATACACATAAGTCCTGCCGAGGAATATTCCCAAAAGTTTCGCTAAGAAACTTTTGGGGGTCGAATGTCTCCAACGGCTCGTCTTTATAAGGCGAGCCTGTTCGTTTCGTACAAACACTAAAACCAATCTATGGCTATTACAAAAGTTAAAAAGCAAGAAGTAATCGCAAAACTTCATGATGCTGTTACAGATGCTGCTTCGGTAGTATTCGTGCACTTCAAGGGTCTTACGATGGAAGACACAAGTGCTATGCGCCGATCCCTCAAGGGTGACGGTGTGCAGTACCTCGTGGCAAAGAAGACGCTCATTCGTCATGCACTTGCAGATAAGGGATACAAAGGCGCAATGCCTGAGCTTCCTGGAGAAATCGCAATTGCGTGGAGCAAAGAAGATCCAACACTTGCCGCACGAAATGTGTACGAGCACGGAAAGAAGCACAAAGATGCACTTACAATCGTAGGAGGCATCTACGAAAACGAATACCAGGATGCGGTAGCAATGAACGCAATAGCAACCATTCCACCTCTACCAGTGCTTCGAGGTATGTTTGTTAACGTTCTTAACTCACCAATCCAGGGTCTCGTTATCGCGCTTAATCAGATTGCTGAGAAGGCAGCATAGTGCATTTATTTACAATTCTAAGAAACACTTATGGCAGATGAAACAACCCAGGACGTAGTAGAAGAGACTGCTGCAGAAGTAGCTACTGAAACAGTAGCAGCTCCCGTAGAAGCACCTGCTGCTCCAGCGAAAGAGGAAAAGGAAGAAGTAGTAGTAGAGGTGCCAGAGAAGTTCAAGAAGATCGTAGCTGAAGTCGAAGCGATGTCAGTTCTCGAACTTCACGAACTCGTAAAGACTTTTGAGAAAAAGTTTGGCGTATCAGCTGCAGCGGTTGCTGTTGCTGGTCCAGCCGCAGGGCCTGCTGCTGACGAAGGAAAGAGTACAGCAAATGTTGAGCTTACTGACGCTGGCGCAAATAAAATTGCAGTCATCAAGGCAGTAAAGGAAGCACTTGCTCTCGGACTTAAAGAGGCAAAGGACCTAGTAGATGGAGTACCTTCAATGCTTAAGGAAAACGCAAGCAAGGAAGATGCTGCAGCTCTCAAGGCTAAGCTCGAAGAGGCTGGCGCGAAGGTTACACTTAAGTAATCAAACAACAGCAAATATGAGCTGGCTGCAAACGCCAGACATGCAAAATGCCCCTCTAAATTCTGACGGGGCATTTTGCATGTCTGGCGTTTTTGCGTACCCTCAAGACTCAAGTAGAATATGTCTATGGAAGACTCCGCAAAAGTTTCTACCGATGCAATTCAGTGGGTTAAATCCCACACTAAAGAAATCGTGCAGCAATTTGCTGGCAAGTATCCCAGGGCTGAAAAAGCAGGCGTCTCAATTTTTATGGCTGGTTCGCCAGGTGCGGGTAAGACTGAGTTTTCTAAAAACCTTCTTCAAATTCTTGAGAAGGGAGACCATAAAATCGTGCGCATAGATCCTGATGAAATTCGCCAATGGTTTCCTTTCTATATTCTCGGAAAGGCAGAGCTTTTTCAGTCAGCTGTTGCGATTGCTGTGGAGAAGCTTCATGATCATGTTCTTGCTCAAAACAAGCATTTTCTTCTCGACGGAACATCTGCAAAGCTAGAGAAGTTCAGAAGCAATATCCAACGTTCGTTAGATAAGAATCGAAGCGTTCTAATCTCGTATGTATATCAAGATCCTCTTGTTGCATGGGATTTTACTCAAAAACGAGAATCTGTAGAAGGAAGAAATATACCCAAGGACGCTTTCATTGGTCAGCTCTTTTGTGCCTATGAAAATGTTGAGAAAATGAAAGCTGAATTTGGAGATAGGATTGAGGTGGATCTAATACAGCGTAATATTCAGACGGGTGAATACGTTATAGAGTTTAATATACAGAATGTTGCCGAGCACCTAGCAATCCCGTATACTAAGGAAGAATTAGAGACCCGATTATGAAAACATTCATTAAATTTCTACATAAATCCTTTTCAAAAGCCAAAACCACAGATGTTGATCCTGTGCGCTCGTTCTTTGTGGAAGGAAAGATAGGTAGCAAAAAACTCCTTTACGAGAAGGCTCTTCGTGCTGCCGAAGTTGATCAGAAAAAGGTAATTGCCGAATACTACAAGAAATCAGAGCATTTTCAGCAGGCATAAACCAACTTAGTCAAGAGTTGCTCTCAATTTGAGAGGTAGTAAAATGCATAGGACATGGATCCTCTGGCTCGCTTATTTAGCTCCTCAGCACGACTTAAACTCTTGCGACTTTTCCTCTTCAATGACGATATGTCCTTTACGCTTAACGACACGGCCTTTAGGACGAATGTCCCATTAGATTCTGTACGAAAGGAGATTAAGGTACTGATTATGGCAGATGTTGTGAAAAAGAAGGCAGGGAAGGAGGGTGTGGTGTATGGAGCAAATCGCCGATTTAAGCACTATCTAGCACTGCAAACCTTCCTTCGTACTACAACATCTGTAAGTGATGCAGACATGCTTACCTTACTCAAGAAGGCAGGTGCACTTCGTCTCGTTGCTCTCTCAGGACTCTTTAGTGGGGCAATAGAAACAAAGGCAGATTTGCTTATCGTGGGGGATAAGCTCGATGAAAAGCAGCTCGAAAAAGCAATTCATCACCTAGAATCAGAGCTCGGACGAGAACTCCGCTATGCCTCGTTTTCTACCGAAGACTTCAGGTATCGCGTGGGTGTATATGACCGTCTTCTTCGAGATATATTCGACTATCCACACAGAACTATTCTCGACAAAATAGGCCTCTAAAATCTTGGTACACTTTGAGTAAGCAGGCCCAGTAGGGACACCGCAATTATTAAGTCTTTCAATATTTAACTTCTAACTCTATGTTGTTTCTAAACCAATGGGCATTCGTGTTAACTCAGGCATTTCAAGATATTTCATGGGGTGTAATTCAGTTTATTCCTCGATTGCTTGGCGCAGTTATTATCTTCCTTATCGGTTGGCTTGTCGGTGAAGGTCTAGGAAAGCTCGTTGCAAAGATTGTAAGTTCACTTCGAGTGGACGAAGCGCTTCGTTCTGCAGGCTTTGAAAAAATAGTACATCGAGCAGGATGGAAGTTGAATGCCGGTGCATTTCTAGGAGTACTCGTGAAGTGGTTTGTAATTGTTGTATTCCTTATTGCCGCACTTGATGCTCTTCAGCTTACAGAAGTTACAGTATTCCTAAGTGCTGTGGTACTTACATATCTCCCACACGTAATTGTTGCTGTGCTTATTCTATTGGCAGCTGCAGTTATTGCAGAAGCAGCACAGCGAATCGTTTCTGGTTCAGCAGCAGCAGCACACATCCGCACAGCAAATGTGCTGGGAGTAATTGCTCGATGGGCAATTTGGATCTTCGCATTTCTTGCTGCTCTCGATCAACTAGGTGTAACACCATTCATCCAGACACTCTTTACTGGTCTCGTAGTGGCACTTTCACTAGCGTTTGGTCTAGCATTTGGACTTGGAGGCCAGCAGGCAGCTGCAGACTACATAAAGAAGATTCGTTCAGAGATCGAATAGCACAATGAGTGGCGTTCAGACAAGACCGCTACTTGGTGTAGTGTTAGAGAAGATAGCTCCTAAAATAGGTGCGAAAGTCATAATGGAGCCGAAATGGAATATCGTTGGTCAGATCATTTTCAAAAATGGTCGCCAACGATATTTTCGTTATTCCAGCATAGACCTTAATCCGCTCGGAGCTGCGCTCCTCGCGAAAGACAAAGACTATGCAAATTACTTCATGCGCTCTATGGACTACCCAAGTATTGAGGGCCGTACTTTCTATTCGAAAGATTGGGCAGCGGCAATTGAGTCGGACCAAGGAATTGATGCTGCGTATGAATATGCACAAACACTTTCGTTTCCGGTGATAGTAAAGCCGAATAGTGGAGCACAGGGTTCGGGAGTGTTTTTGGTCCACAATAAGTCTGAATTCTATCGCGGACTTAGGGCGATTTTTAAAAAAGAGAATGTTGCGTTGGTGCAACGATATGTGCAGGGAAGGGACTATCGAGTTGTTGTGCTCGATAATGAAGTCGTTGCTGCATATGAAAGAGTCCCGTTGTCAGTCATAGGAAACGGGAAGTCCACAATACAGGAATTACTCGAGACAAAGGCGAAAAAGTTTGTTGGAGCAAGTCGTGATGTAAAGATCCAAGTTGATGATCCGCGAATAGTGCAAAAAGTCCGAGCCCAGAGTCTCGTCATGACTTCTGTACTTAAGAAAGGCGAGCAAATCTTTCTCCTTGATAATGCCAATCTTTCGACTGGAGGCGAAGCAATAGACGTGACTGAGACAATGCACCACGGCTACAAAAAACTCGCAATTTCACTTACAAAAGACATGGGGTTGCGCTTCTGCGGGGTAGACTTAATGGTTTCTTCAGACATTACACAGAAACCAAGTAAAACAGGTGATTTTTCAATACTCGAAGTGAATGCCTCCCCTGGCCTCGACCATTACTCAAAATCTGGCCTAAAACAAAGAGATATTGTAGAAAACATATATCTGAAGGTTCTCCAGAAGCTAGAGAAAATGCAGTAATTTGACAGTAGGAACCACTACGTCTATACTCCTTATTACGTGTCTACGAGCAAGCAAGAAAGTACCAAAAGGAGCGGATAGGCATTGGCCGAAAGGCTAACGACGTCCGTCCCGAAAGGGACGTTTTTGTTTTTAGGTAGGCAGGTACTTTTACAATCGAATACACAAAGTAAGGTAAATGCATCATGTCAGTAATGACGTGATGTGATATTGCATTATCATTAACTACGTAATAAATATTGCGCCGTTTAATTGCACATAAAGCAAAAGCTTTATGTGCCCCATTGAACGAGCATGAAAGTGCTTAGTTAATGACACATAATCACTATGTGAACAAAATAAATTGTGGTGTTCAGGTTTCCGCACAGGAAACGTGAAGGGTGCACGGTGGATGCCTTGGCTTATGAATGCGATGAAGGACGTAATTAGTCTGC
Organism: uncultured bacterium; assembly: GCA_903994795.1. Lineage (GTDB taxonomy): Bacteria > Patescibacteriota > Minisyncoccia > Phycocordibacterales > Phycocordibacteraceae > C7867-001. The sequence continues at coordinate 22,164 of CAJEYI010000009.1, read as the reverse complement.
GAAAAGCTTCGGGGAGGTGACTTTTAACCTTTGATCCGGAGATGTCCGAATGGGGAAACCCGATCTGTATAGATCATCCTTATCTTTATGATTAAGGAAGCTAACCTGGGGAAGTGAAACATCTCAGTACCCAGAGGAAAAGAAAACAACAGCGAGTTGCTTTCTGTCTGCTCGATGCTTCGAGTGGATAGAAAGCAACTCTCGCGATTCCCTAAATAGCGGCGAGCGAAACGGGAACAGCCCAAACCAGATACTTCGGTATGTGGGGTAGTAGGATGAGAACTCCGTACTTGTACGGCAAGAGTTACAAAAGATATTTATAACGGAAGTTGCTGGGAAGCAACGCCCTAGAGGGTAATGGCCCCGTACGTGAAATAAATAAATCTCTTGTGTTCTTATTCCTGAGTAGTTCGAGACATGAATAGCTCGGATGAATCTGCCGGAACTAACCGGTAAGGCTAAATAATTCATAAGACCGATAGTGAACTAGTACCGTGAGGGAAAGGTGAAAAGAACCCCGAGAGGGGAGTGAAATAGTACTGAAACCGTGTACTTACAAAGGGTTAGGGGGGGCGTTCGCGTCCTTTCTAGCGTGCCTATTGAAGAATGAGCCTGCGAGTGTATGTATGTTGCTGGCTAAATCCGTTAAGGGATGGAGCCTTAGGGAAACCGAGTGTGAATAGCGCGTCTGTAGCATGCATACGACCCGAAGCCGGGTGAGCTTACCATGGGCAGGTTGAAGTTTGTCGAAAGACAGATGGAGGACCGAACCCGTAGATCGTACAACGTCTTGGGATGACCTGTGGTAAGGAGTGAAAAGCTAATCGAACCCGGTAATAGCTGGTTCTCTCTGAAACATCTTTTGGGATGGCGTCGTGTGATCCTTCTGGGGGTAGAGCACTGGAAGGGGTAAACAGGGGGAAACCTCGTTACTCCTATCAACCTCCGAATACCAGAAGTTACAGCACGGCAGTTAGACCATGGGGGCGAAGCTCCATTGGTCAAAAGGGGAAGAGCCCGGATCGTCAGTTAAGGCCCCTAAATCGATACTGAGTACAACTTAAGGAAGTGAGAATCCTTCGACAATGAGGATGTTGGCTTAGAAGCAGCCATCATTTAAAGATAGCGTAACAGCTCACTCATCGAGGGTTCTTGCGCCGAAGATGATCGGGGTTAAGTATCGTGCCGAAGCTACGGGTTTGTATACATTAATTTTTATACAAGCGGTAAGAGAGCGTTCCATTCTGCGATGAAGGCAAAGGGGTGACCCATGCTGGAGCGTATGGAAGTGAGAATGCAGGTACAAGTAACCACAATGCGGGTGAGACCCCCGCACGTCGAAAGATCAAGGTTTCCTCAGCTATGGTGATCAACTGAGGGTTAGTCGGGCCTAAGGGGATGGTGATAACCGCACCCGATGGACACACGGTTAATATTCCGTGACCGTTTACACATGCGATGGAGTGACGGACGGCTGTACGTATTGCCCATTATTGAATTTGGGTTAGTGCCGTGAGGAGGTGTCTTAGGTAAATCCGGGACGCATATACTCCGAGCGGAAAGACAATGTTCTTCTTCGGAGGAGCAGAGAATACGGAGCGCGGTTCCAAGAAAAACTTCTAAGCTTCAGTGTGTAACGACCGTACCGCAAACCGACACAGGTGATCAGCTCGAGTAGAGTAAGACGAACGAGTTAGAGGTCCTCAAGGAACTCGGCAAAAAAGCGGCCGTAAGTTAGCGATAAGGCCTGCCCCTAGCAATAGGGGCCGCAGCGAAAGATTTTCTGGCAACTGTTTACCAAAAACACAGCTCCCTGCGAACTCGTAAGAGGATGTATAGGGGGTGACGCCTGACCAATGCCGGAAGGTCAAGCAGGGACGGTACATTGATTTCGATTGATGTGCTAGGCCCTATAAGCCCCGGTGAATGTCGGCGATAACTATAATCGTCCTAAGGTTCTGTGTATGATGGTCGCAAGACCATTGTGCACAGAACGGATTGGGGCGATTATAGGAGACCGTAAACAGTTCGGAGACGATTACGTCATTAAAAGCTACCTCTTTAAATCGGAAGATTTATTGAATCCGCGACTCAAATGAGAGGCCATACGTCGCGCTCCATGCAAATGGATGAAGATATGGTCCTACGTTAAAGGAATAGTAGAGCGTAATTCCTTGTCTGGTAACTGGATTGCCAGTCTTGACCGTGAGGTCATTAAAAAATTCGGCTATATCGGTGAAGCCTACGTCTGAATAAATAAGGATATGGTAATACCGAGGGAAGTCGTCCGTAAGGATTGACCCCGTATCGACTTTAGTCCCTAACAGCTATTAGGGACTAGGATGGGTTTGTATTAAAATATCTATAATGGATATTGAGACTACTCATAACACGCCGACTCTGAAAGATAGAAATGTTGCAGAATACATTTCTGGTTTTGTTGATGGGGAAGGATGCTTTTCAGTGTCATTCTCCAAACGTCCACGATTTCTCGTTGGGTGGGAAACAAAACCAAGTTTTTCTGTAAGTCAGAATTATGATCGCTCACAACCACTGTTCATTATGCAAAAGCATTTTGAATGTGGGTTTATGAGAGATGGAATAAGTGATAAAACTCTGAAATATGAAGTTCGTCGCTTAGATGACTTATTAGAAAAGGTGCTACCGCACTTCGAGCAGTATCCGTTGCTTTCAGCGAAGCAAGAGGATGTGCAGTTACTTAAGGAAGTATGTTTACTCATGAAAAATGGGGAACACGTAACTCCTGAAGGCATGAAGAAGGTTATGTCGCTTGCGTTCCAAATGAACCCAAGTGGCAAACGGCGGTACGCGCAAAGTGATATTCTCGATTTCATGGAAATTCAGATGAAGATATAGTCAGTGCCATTGGAAACAATGGAATCGAACTTGTGGGCAGTGCATGACTACAAGGGTAAACACGAAGTTCAGACGTGCACGAATGGCGTAATGACTGGAAAACTGTCTCGAGGACTCGCTCGGTGAAAATGCAATACCGGTGAAGATGCCGGTTACCTGTAGTTAGACGAAAAGACCCCAGGAGCTTTACTACAGCTTCGTATTGGGGCTGCGTGTTGTATGCGTAGCATAGATGGGAGACTTTGAAGCATTCCTCTTGGGGAATGTGGAGTCGCCAATGAAATACCATCCTTACATTGTGCAGTTCCTAACCCTTGTAAGAACTACAAGGGGACCGTGCGTGGCGGGTAGTTTTGGTGGGGCGCTATCCTCCTAAAAAGTAACGGAGGAGTCTATTAAGGTTGGCTAGGCGCGAATGGAAACCGTGCCGATAGTGTAAGAGCACAAGCCAGCTTAACTGCAAGACGTACATGTCGAGCAGATGCGAAAGCAGAGTCTAGTGATCCGATGGTTCGCCTTAGATGCGGCCAGAGCTCAACGGATAAAAGTTACCCTGGGGATAACAGGCTAGTTCCGCCCAAGCGTCCATAGCGACGGCGGAGTTCGGCACCTCGATGTCGGCTCACCTTAGCGCGGGGCTGGAGAAGGTCCCAAGCGTTTGGCTGTTCGCCAATTAAAAAGGTACGCGAGCTGGGTTCAGACCGTGTGGGAATTGAAAAGATTAGATTTATCTAGTTTGCTCGATTTCCACACCGTCTGAATCCCATTGAGATTTCTGTTGTCAGAACTTAATAAAGTGCATGAAAATGTGCAAGTGAATGTCTTTTCGTCAAAAAGAATAGAACCAACAAATATTGCGGCGACGTACTACAGGAATGTACTATGTATCATCAACTTATTTCGGTGAAACCCTCGCTTTCATTTCCAAATGAATAGTCAGGGCAATACCGAGGGAACTTAGTAAAGCAATTTACTTTTGCCCTTAGAGACTGAATGTTGATCATCCGACCATGCGAAAGCAGAAGGATGAAGTTACAGTCCGATCCCCTCAGTAATGAGGGCGCAAGATTCAATCTTGCAGTAAAAAACAAAATGCGTGAGACAGGTTGGTCTCCTATCTACTACAGGCGTTGATTTTTGAGGAGATTTGTCCCTAGTACGAGAGGACCGGGATGAACTGACCTCTGGTCTACCAGCTGTTCTGTCAAGAGCACCGCTGGGTAGCTATGTCGGGTCGGGATAACTGCTGAAAGCATATAAGCGGGAAGCCCACTCCAAGATTAGAAATCGTTATGAGACACCTTAAAGATTATGAGGTTGATAGGCTTTAGATGTAAGCACAGTAATGTGTTCAGTCGAGAAGTACTAATATGTCCAGTTTTCTGTGCGGAATTCTGCATGGCACAATTTATTTTGTGACTGCAATATGTGCCTTACATTTGTGTATTCGTTTTTGTACAAGGGAGTATTTCGCAAGGAATATTCGAAACGTACCCAAAACGCTGGTGATTTATCGGAAGGGCCACACCCGTTCTCATTCCGAACACGGCAGTTAAGCCTTCTTGAGTCGATGGTACTCGAAAGGGGAGAGTAGATTGTCGCCAGCGTTTTGGGTACGTTTAGCAAAAGACCACACGAAAGTGTGGTCTTTTGCTATAATAAAAATATGGATTGGGCACACCGACGACAGCGAATTATTGAAATTAGCATTGCGCTATGCTGTGTCGCGATAGTCGCTGTAGCGGGGATAGCAATTTTCTATAAGGCACCATCATGTACTGATGGTATTAAGAATCAGGATGAAACAGGAGTTGATTGTGGAGGGTCATCTTGCACGTACCTTTGTACGGCTAGCGAAGTTGCGCCGAAGATTGCATTTGTGCGTGCGGTATCTCCGCAGCCAGGACGCACGGACGTTATTGCATATATAGACAACGCAAATACTAATGCAAGCGTACAGGGAGCTGTGTACATGCTTCAGTTATACGGTGTTAATCAAAAGGTTCTCGCCACAGAAACAGGTACTATAAATATGCCTCCCTCAAGTACCGTACCTCTCTATATACCGAATGCATACAATGGGCAGGCAAAGGTTGTGGCTGCGTTTGTGAGCTTTGATCCACGTACACTTTTGTGGATGAAAAATAACGCACGTCCAATACTTCCTGTACCAACTAATATCTCAATTCAAAACACTGCGACGCCACGAATTACCGCGACACTCACAAATCAATCTTCAAGTCAGTACTATAACAAAACTGTTGTTGCGACAGTGTTTGATGCACAAAATAATGTAATCGCTGCGTCTCAAACAGTTGTTCCAGTGCTATCCGCGCAAGGTTCAAGTAATATTGTGTTTACATGGAATCAGCCGTTTACGGCAAGACCTGTGCGGGTAGAAATACTGCCAACGTTCTAGGTATGAAGAAAAAACTGCTAGGGAAGCGATTCGCGGCGCTTAGTGTCGGTTGGCCTCTATATGCGATTGCTCTCACACTCTCACTGATCGGGATTGTAACAATGAATACGTTCGGTGCAGGACCTTCGCTCGCCGGACGACAATTAATTTGGATTGGGATTTCAAGTGTGGCGTTCTTTGTGTGTGCGAGTCTCGATTTGCGATTTATTCGTCGTACACCTGTAATTATCGCCGGATACATCGCCGTAGCGATACTGTTGGCAATGTTGCTTGTGTTTGCTCATGCGACGCTTGGCGCAAAGAGCTGGTTTAATTTCGGTATCTTTTCATTTCAGCCAGCTGACCCTGCAAAGCTGGTCCTTATTGCGCTTATGGCCAAGTATTTTTCTCGGCGACACATGGAGATTGGACACTTTTGGCACGTGCTCGTATCTGCGGTGTATGCGGGTATTTTGATACTTCTTATTCTTGTAGAGCCGGACTTGGGCATGTCGATTATCTTTTCATCTATCTGGCTCGGCATGGTCCTTGTGTCAGGTATTCCGAAAAAGCACTTGCTCGTGGTCTTTCTGTTGGCGCTTGTAGCTGCGGCGGGGCTTTGGTTTGGGGGACTCCACGCGTACCAGAGAGTTCGTATTATGGCCTTTGTGAACCCTGCTGCGGACATTCATGGTTCAGGGTACAACGCGTACCAAGCTGTTGTTGCGGCCGGCTCAGGGCAAGTGTGGGGGAAGGGGATAGGATACGGCACGCAATCGAAACTCCGCTTCTTGCCGGAGTACGAAACTGACTTCATCTTTGCTGCGTTTGCAGAGGAGTGGGGATTTGTTGGCGTAGTCTTGATTCTTGGTCTATATGCGCTACTCCTTTTTCAGTTGCTACGAATTGCGCAAAAGATGCCGACAAACTTTGATGCTCTATTCACGCTAGGTGTGGCAATACTTTTCCTCGCGCATATCGTGGTACATGTTGGAATTAATCTAGGCCTGCTTCCAGTGACAGGTACGACTGTGCCATTTATGAGTTCTGGTGGGTCACATGTCTTAATTGAATATATGGCACTTGGAATCATCGCGTCGCTCGCCCAGCATTCCAGAAGTGTTCCTCGAGAAGCTGCGCTTCTCGAGTTTGAGGGCTAAGGAACGTATTAGTAAGTTTAGTCAGGTTGAATTAATTTAGTACAATAAAAGAGTCTTTTCGATCATCTGTTGCTGGGTAAACTGAGTACGGACTTTTTCGTGAAGCGCTGTGCCAAGTTTTGTGCCCAGTTCAGGATTTGTGAGAAGTGTGGAAAGTGCGCGGGCACATGCAGCTGCGTCTCCGACTGGTATGAGTATGCCAGTTTCTCCATCTGAAATGACTTCAGGAATACCACCGACATTGCTTGCGATCACAGGGAGAGTTGCAAGTCCTGCTTCTAGTGCAGCAAAGCCAAGCGCTTCAGAGTGTGAAGGGAATAGGAATACATCAAATGCCTTTAGATAACGAGAAGCGTTTTCAACATGTCCACAGAAATGCACGCGCTGTATAAGGTCGTGCTTGTGCACAAGTCCTGCGAGTCTGTTACGATCTTGCCCTGTGCCAATAAGCACGAGTGCTGTCTGTGGAAATGTGTTTGCAATAAGAGCAAAAGCTTCGATTGCAGTGTCGAGGCCTTTTGTGGGGTGGAGTTCTGCAAGGGTGCCGATCCATGTTGGAAATTCCTGAATTGGAGAAGTTGGCAGCGCGAGCTTTGCTCGCGCTGCCAACTTCTCCTCAAGTACCTCGGGTGTGATACCAAGAAGTATAACTATAAACTTTTCTTTTCGAGCAGGCATCCAGGCCGCATCTCGCATAACGGCTTCAGACACGCACACCACGGTATCTGAAAGCCACACAGTTGCGAGGTGGAAGGCTGCAAATATAGCTCGCTGCCATGCAGGACGTGATTCGTTAAATGCCCATCCGTGAGCAGTGAAGATAATGCGAGGAGTTTTCGAGACGCGCGCTGCAAGCACTGCAAGGAGGCCTGCTTTCGAGCTGTTTGCATGTACGACGTCGGGTTGTGTTCTGCGGATATACGCTAGAAGGGAGCTAAATGCCTTGAGGTCCTCGAGCGGAGCAATGTCTCGTCCGAGACCAGGAATGTGCTGTACATGTATGCCAGCAAGCCCAAGACGGCTCGTGAGTGTACCATCTGTGCCGCAGGCAACAGTTACCTCGAAGCCCGCATTCTTGCTCGCACAGGCCATTTCATACACGTATTTCTGAGCACCACCCCAGTTAGCCTTGGTTATTACGTAAAGAATGCTTTTGGGGGAATCTGAGTCTGCAACATTCATGGGCATTTTGTAGTACTATTATGATATAACACTTCTAATAATAAATCCGTTGCAACCATGACATTCGGGGGTAAAAAAGCAACAACATTTCTCTTCATTGGAGACCTGATTGTATTCATACTTTCACTATGGCTAACGCTTGCGGTGCGATATTTATCACTGCCACAGTTCGGCAATTTCCTCGACCAGTTTAATTTGTACGTGCCTGTCTTCGGAGTTTGGATATTAATTTTTTATATGGCTGGCCTTTATAGCAAGCGAATTATTCTCTTTAAGAATGAGTTGTGGGGTGCGATTCTGCGTACACAAATCCTAAATATTGCACTTGCAGCGCTCTATTTCTTTTTGTTGCCTGGTTTAGGAATTGCTCCAAAGACTATGCTTGTGCTCTATCTCTTAATTTCACTCGCAGGGATCTTCACTTGGAGGTCGCTGCTCTTTCCGCAATTCACTCGACCTACAGCTCGTGATAAAGCAGTGCTAATTGGAGATGGTGCAGAAATCAAAGAACTAGTTACGGAAGTAAATGGGAATTCTCGGTATCAGCTTGAATTCGTGTTGGGTCTTTCATCAGAAGAGCTTGGCTCAGATTTTGAGAAGTGTGTCACAAAGTTTCATGATGCAAAGTGTACGACACTCGTGGTCGATACAGAGAGTGTTGCGCTACAACCACTCTTGCCACAAATATATGAGCTCGCATTTAGCGATACGACCATACAGTTCATAGATTTCTATGATATGTATGAAGATGTGTTTGACCGTGTTCCACTCTCGCTTTTGCAATATGATTGGTTTCTGAAGTACGTGCCCGCAACAGTCTCAAATTTTTATGTAGTTGGGAAGCGGGCAGTAGACATCGTCGGAGGGATCGCAATGTTTCTGGTGATGTTAGTTGCAATTCCATTTGTATATCTCGCACTTCGCATTGAGGGTCCTGGACCACTTTTCATTAAGCAAAACCGATTTGGGATAAATGGGTCAATTATAAAGACCTACAAATTTAGAAGTATGCGGTATAGCGATATTGGCGTGTGGAAAATAGGCTCACAAAAAAATGCAATCGAAAACTACGTAACTCGCGTTGGAGCAGTGCTACGTACGACATCACTCGACGAATTTCCACAAAGCATAAATATTCTTCGCGGCGAGCTCTCACTTATTGGTCCACGGAATGATGTGGTCGCACTTGGTGAGCGACTTAGTGATGCTATTCCGTACTACAATATTCGCTACTCCGTGAAGCCAGGCATCACTGGGTGGGCGCAGATAAATCAGCAGTACGAACAAGGAAACATCAGTCCTCAATCAATTGAAGAGACAAAGACTCGTCTTGCATACGACTTTTACTACATTAAACATCGTTCGTTTGTGCTCGACATTGTGATTGCGCTCAAAACAGTGAAGAGAATGCTCTTCCGTGTAAGTACGCTCTAGCATCTGAAACGCTTTCGGCATATTCTAAGTACTACATACCATGAAACACACACTTTTAATTACAGGAGCCGCTGGCTACGTCGGAAGCATGCTTGTGCAGAAATTTGCACAGCGCGACGATGTCGAGAAGATTATCGGAATCGATAAGGAGCCACTTCCTGACATGATTAAGGACGAGCCCAAGCTTGTATATCTGCAGTTAAATACCGCAGACGATTGGGAAGGGGAGGTGAAGAAATACGCTCCGGACATACTCATTCATACTGCATGGCAGATTCGAGAAATGTACGGACACCATGATGTGGAGTGGAAATGGAATATCGGAGGCTCTGATAAGGTCTTTGATTTTGCATTCGCCGAGGCGAATGCAAAACGACTCATTCATTTTTCAACAGTCTCTTCATACGGAGCTTTTTCGACAAACACACTTGAGCACCGTTTTTCGGAAGACGAACCATTTCGAAAGAGTCAGTACCTCTATGCAGAAGAGAAGCGCATTGCGGAAGAACATCTCGAAGCAAAATTTAAAAGCGCAACAGAAAACGCAAAAAATGCAGGTGGTGATGGGAAGTTGCATCTCGGTGTGGCAGTCGTGCGTCCCGCAGCCATCACTGGCCCACGTGGTCGCTTCATGCGCATACGATTTGGACTTCAGGCAGCCCTCTCAGGACAGCTCAAGGATTCCTTTATATACAGGCTTATTTCAGCAATGGTGTCTTTTGTGCCCGTCACACCGAAGTGGTTACGGCAATTCATACATGAGGACGATGTGGTGGATCTTGTAGAGGTTCTTGCCTTTAGTGATACTGCTGCGACAAAAGCAGGAGAGTATGAAGTATTTAATATCTGTCCACCTGGAGGCGTAGTACTAGGCCCAGATATGGCAAAGGCAGTTGGGAAAAAGCAGTTGAAAATTCAGCCATGGATGGCACGCGTTCCGTTTTTCTTTTTCTGGCATCTTACTCGTGGAAAGATTCCAACTGGTAAGGGTGCGTGGAGAGGGTATTCATATCCAATTGCAGTTGATGGCTCGAAGCTCACGCGCGAATACGGATATGTATATAAGTACGGAAGCTTCGATGCTTTCTACTACACCGACGGTCGTTACGAATCATTTGTACCGAAAGAGTCACTTCGCTCGAAATCCTCAGTTATAAAGACTGCATAGGAATACAAAATATGGATACACCTGAGAAAAAGAAAGCCGTGGTCACGGGTGGGGCAGGATTTATCGGTCCACATATAGCTCGTGAACTTCTAAATCGTGGATACGAGGTGCACGTTATAGACAATCTCTCGACTGGCAGACGGTCAAGTGTTCCTGAGGGAGTTGTCTTTCATGAGGTGAGCATTGTGGATACAAAAGCTATTACTGAAATTATGGAAGGTGCGATCACTGTATTTCATGTAGCTGCACTTCCACGTGTGCAGTTTTCAGTAGAACACCCTCTTGAGTCAAATGAAGCCAACATCACCGGAACACTCTCTGTACTCGTAGCTGCGCGAGATGCAAAAGTGAAAAGGGTCGTATTTTCGGCTTCGAGCTCTGCGTATGGGAATCAAACCACTCTCCCATTAGTCGAAACCATGACACCAGATCCTTTGAGTCCGTACGGTATCCAGAAGCATACGGGAGAGTGCTACATGAAAATATTTGCAGAACTGTATGAATTAGAAACTGTGTGTCTACGCTATTTCAACGTATATGGTACTGGAATGGATCCAGACGGAGCAATGGCACTTGCCATTCCAAAATTCATAGCGCAACATAGACGGGGTGATCCAATAACCATTACTGGAGACGGTACTATCACACGAGATTATACTCATGTGCAAGATGTGGTACATGCAAACATGCTTGCATCCGAAAGTCCGAATGTTGGGAAAGGGGAAGTGCTAAACATTGGAGCAGGGCACAATGTCTCTGTCTTAGCGCTCGCAGATCTTATTGATGGAGGGGAAGCATCTGGTGCAAAACGTATCTATATTGCGCCTCGTGCCGAAGCTCAAGATTCACGTGCAGACTTTTCACTTGCTAAGAAACTTTTAGGTTGGGAGCCAACCATAGATCTTAAAGACGGCATTGCAGAACTACTGCGCGCATAAAGTCTCAAATGTGCGTATACTTTATGTATGTTTGAAGAACCGATGGATGGAATCATAGATGGCAGGGCAATAGCCGCAGATATCTTACGAGCGACGCGTGAGCGCGTCGCAGAACTTGGGCGCGCACCTTTGGTGCGCGCAATAGTCATGTCCCCAAACAGCGCAACCGAGTCATATCTGCGTATTAAGAGTGCTCGAGCGGAGGATGCTGGTATGGTCCTCGACGTGGTGCGCGTTGCGGAGGATGCGACTACCGAAGAAGTCATGAATGCTGTGAAAGCTTCAGGCGTAGATGCTGTGATTGTACAGCTTCCACTTCCGGACTCAGTCACGACAAATTTAATACTTGATGAAATCCCGCTTTCACAAGATGCAGATGTGCTTTCACAAGCTGCGTACGAAAGTTTTGTATATAGAAAAGAAGGCGCGCTATTGCCACCGGTTACGGCTGCAATCAGGGAAGTGCTTCTCCGAACCACATACCCAGACCTAAGCGCACTAAAAGGCAAGAGCGTAGTGATTGTAGGAAATGGAAAATTGGTAGGTCAGCCGGCCGCCGTGTGGTTTGAGGAAATGGGTGCAAATATCGACGTACTTACAAGAGAGTCAAAAAGTCTCGAAGAGCTTCAGAATGCGGACATTGTCATTCTCGGAGCAGGAAGTCCTCATCTAGTGAAGCCAGAAATGCTTAAGCAGGGAGTGGTGTTAATAGATGCAGGCACGTCAGAGTCAAATGGTGCGATAGTAGGGGATGCAGACCCTAGGTGTGCCGAAGTGGCGAGCGTATTTACGCCTGTTCCAGGAGGAATGGGTCCAATTGCCGTGGCGTGCCTGTTCCAGAATGTCGCAGAGTTACTTGTGCGAGCGAATAATGAAGTCAAGACGGGCCAACCTGCCTCACAGTCAAAATTTGACAAATAGCATAATTGTGTAGTATATTAGTATCAAGTTCCCGTTCTTTGCTAGGTTAAGACTTAAACAATCACATGAGACGAGCTATTTACGGCTTACCTTCAATATGTACGAAAGTGTGTATTGGACGATTTTTACAACTAGGCCGTAAATAGCTCGTCTCATGTGAGGCAGCCGCGTCCGACGATTCGGACTATGGAGGCATCCGATGTCAAACATCGCTCCCCTCGACAGTGTCAGTTCATTGCTTGGCACTGCGGCCAAGTTGCTTCGCGTCCTCGGTCAAGAAGGCGTCACGATCCAGCACCTGCAAGTGCCAATCGATAGCGCCGCCAAGTGCCGCAACCTGAAGGCATACCTGATAGCCGGCTGCCCAAGGCTTCCCGCTCCCGACACCAAGAAGGTCGAGGCGACTGTTCCGGTCGACAGCCAACGCGTCCTCATCGACGAGAAAACCATCGAGGTCAACCTGGGCGCCTCGCCCAAACTGCCTTTCGACGGCGCAATCATCGACACCGACGATGCTGGTTGTTGGGTTACCGTTCAGAAGTGTGGCGACGGCCTGTATGTTGCCGGCAGCAAGGTCGACCTGCATCTCGAAGACGGTCAGAAAAACGGCAAGACGATGCTAGGTCACCAGCTGCGCACCGCCATCGCCAACATGACGTCGGTTCACCCGAATGTCATCGATGCCGCCATCGAATACAACCTGATGCCGGACGACTGGAAAGTGGACGAGAAGGGGCTCACGCGCTTCATCTTTTCCTTCGCTGTCGTCTTCCGCGACACGAATGGCTGCCTGTACGTCCGGTGCTGGTGTTGGGGCGGCGGTTGCTGGCAGTCGAGCTACGACGCGCTCGACTTCAGCTGGCGCGGCAACAATCCGTCCGCCGTGCTCGGCAAGGTTAAACTTAAGACCTAAGCCCCTCGGGTCTCTCAGACCCTTTGGACTTTGTCCTTGCATTTTTGGCTCCCGCGTTGCCTCATGGCGATGCGGGAGTTCATTCTTTAAATATTAAAAAATCAGTCGATTTGCGAAAAACCCAAAAATCCGTACACTAGTGATACATCCTTATATATACGTAATTTATGGCTCGCAGAATATTCCAAGCAATTATCGTTCTTATCCTAGCCGGACTTCTCGGTTGGTTCGTGTTATCCACAAACGCTCCTAAGTCTCACTACGCACCAAAGCTCGGTCTCGATCTTGCTGGTGGTACAGAGCTTATATACAAAGCAGATACTTCGAAAGCAACAGGGGATAAGACTGGTGCACTTAACTCACTTCGTGATGTCATCGATCGTCGCGTGAACCTCTTTGGAGTTGCAGAGCCACTCGTACAGCTTGAGTCTGCAAATGCAGCTTCAGGTCAGAAAGAAGACCGGCTCCTTGTGGAACTTCCTGGTGTGACAAATGTGCAGGCAGCTGTAAATGCTATTGGGCAGACCCCTGTTCTCGACTTCGAGCTCGTTGGTACAAGCACTCCTGCAGTAGCGTCAACGACCGCTTCTACGACACCAGAGAACTACATTCTAACAGGTCTTACAGGTGCATATCTCAAGAGCGCAGCGCTACAATTTAGCAGTGGTACTGGCTCGGCAGTTGCAAACTCTCCAGTTGTAACTCTTACATTTAACGACGCAGGTGCGAAACTTTTTGAAAAAATAACAAGTGAAAACGTTGGACGCACCCTCGCAATCTTCCTCGATGGGCAACTTATCGAAGCTCCAACTATTCAAGAAGCAATTCCAGGAGGAACAGCACAAATCACTGGACACTTCACTCCAGAGCAGGCTCGAAGCTTGGTGCAGAACCTAAACTTTGGCGCACTTCCTGTGCCAATCACACTTGAGTCAAGCGACACAATTGGTCCAACTCTCGGAACAACTGCACTTCACGCGGGAATGATTGCAAGCATTATTGGGTTCTTGCTTGTCGCACTCTTCATGATCATCTGGTACCGACTTCCAGGTCTCATTTCTGCTGTTGCACTCGTGATCTACTTACTTATCACTATTGCTGTTATTAAATTCGTACCTGTCACACTAACTGCATCTGGAATTGCAGGATTCATTCTCTCTATTGGACTCGCGGTGGATGCGAATGTGCTGATCTTTGAGCGCTTCAAAGAAGAGCTTCGCTCTGGCAAAGGCGCTCATGAAGCAGTTACTATTGGTTTCGGTCGTGCATGGCCCGCAATTCGAGACGGTCACCTCACGATGCTCATCTCTTCCATCATCCTCTTTTGGCTCGGCACCTCAATTGTGCAGGGATTTGCACTCGTCTTCGGATTCGGTGTTATTGCTTCACTTATCTCTGCAGTTGGAATCTCACGAGTGTTCTTGCTCGCCGTACTTCCTGAGAAAACTACTGGCGCATGGCGCTTCCTTCTAGGAAGTGGGGGAATGAGCATGAAGAATATTCCTGACCAGAAGAATACTAACAAAAGCTAATATGTATATCGTAAAACACCGCACAATCTTCTTCACGATTACTGGAATCATTCTAGCTATTGCCATTGGCTCAATCGCAATCTTCGGACTCCCGCTCTCAATTGATTTCACTGGAGGTTCACTTGTGGAAGTTTCATACACAGGTGCTACTCATTCAGATATTAAAACGCTTGAACAGTCACTTGCTCCTCTAGGACTTGGAGAAATTTCTCTTCGTGAAAGTGGCACAAATGGTGTGACGCTTCGTGCCCGCACACTTACACCAGCAGAGCATGCTAAAGTGCTCGCAGTTCTCTCAAGTGATGGAGCTACTCCCGTAACAGAGAATCGATTTACCTCGATCGGCCCATCACTCGGTACTGAGCTTGGACAGAAAGCCATCTGGGCAATTGGAGCAGTGATTGCAGCTATTGTGCTCTACATCGCCTGGGCATTCCGTCGCGTCTCTAAGCCAGTTTCTTCTTGGAACTATGGTTTTGCAGTCGTGCTCATCCTCGTGCATGACATCATTGTCCCAACAGGCTTCTATGCACTCATTTGTCACTTCACAGGGGCACAAGTAGACTCACTCTTTGTAGTTGCGCTCCTTGCCATCCTCGGATACTCGGTGAACGACACTATTGTGATCTTCGACCGCGTACGAGAACACCTTGGTCACAATGCACACGCGCATATAAACGAACCATTCGATAAGCTCGTTGGAAAGTCCATCACAGAGACGCTTGGACGATCAATCAATACGTCGCTCACAGTAGTGCTCGCGCTTCTCGCGCTTGCATTCATCGGACCAGTCGCAACAGTGAACTTTGCTGTTGTGCTCCTTGTAGGAGTTGTTGCGGGTACGTACTCGTCAATCCTTCTTGCGGCTCCATTCCTCGTTGTGCTCGCAAATCGCGCACTCAACGTTCCAGCTCAAAAGAAGTCTAAGAAATAATATGATCATCGGTATTGCTGGAACAATTGGCTCAGGAAAGGGAACAGTAGTCGAATACCTTAA
Source organism: uncultured bacterium (assembly GCA_903994795.1). Taxonomy (GTDB): domain Bacteria; phylum Patescibacteriota; class Minisyncoccia; order Phycocordibacterales; family Phycocordibacteraceae; genus C7867-001. Next base: position 6,644 of record CAJEYI010000009.1, on the reverse strand, counting down.
ATCCAAAGGCTTTGTCCAGTATTCAAGTTCAAAATTGCTTGGTGAATTAGTTGAAAAGGAGGGAAATCCTAAAACACGTGATTTCCTTTCACCAATGGCAACACGCCTTCAGATAGAATACCCAGGCGGTATCGCTGAAAAGAACTATCATGAGAAATATCTCTTAGACAAACCCAAGGATGCAATTTTTGAAGCCCTTCATCGACAAAGCGAGGCGAATTTTGTACGAAGTATAGGAGGAAAAATTATAGGCATCGATGCTTCACTTGAGAAGCGATTTGATCGGACTAAGTTACGCAATGAAGGAGCAAAAGATGAAGGCGATTTTGAAGATTTTAAAAAACAATCAGCAATTGAAGATGATGGTGGAGGAGATATTTCTCGTGATAATAATGTTCGAGCTGTTGTTGATGTGGCAGATTTTCATATAGAAAATAATGGAACTCTTGAAGAACTTCTTGCACAAATAGATGCGCTCCCAATCTTCGGCAATTAGGTAGATCGCTGATATAATTTCGTAATGGCTCACATACACGAGAAAATAGACTTCACTGCAAACGTTTTTATAGTAAATGGGGATGCTGTACTATTACGTCTCCACGATAAATACAAAGTATGGCTTCCACCTGGAGGCCATATAGAGTTAGATGAAGAGCCAGAAGAAGCGGCGGTCAGAGAAGCAAAAGAAGAGGTTGGTTTAGATGTGAAATTGTGTGGAAAAGTGAACGAGCAATTTGATTCCAGGGAAAAAGAACTTCTACTGCCTAGGTTTATGAATCGTCATCGAGTAAGCGATACGCATGAGCATATTTCATTTGAATTCTTTGCTACTACGGACTCTAGGAATGTTGCGCAAGGAGATACTGAAATAAGTGATGAAATTCGCTGGTTCACTAAGGCTGATCTTGATGGCCCAGGCTGCGAAGTAAGTGAACGTATTAAATATTACGCAACCGAAGCACTCAACGAGCTCGCTACTTAATTATCGAACCGATAAATTCTTCACCGGAAAGGTACTTTTCAAATTCTTCTAGCTTCTTTCCATTTATAATAGCTACCTCTAGACCAAGTGCTTGCGCTTCTTTTGCTGCAATAGGGTCAAATGGGGAAGAGAGTCCTGGATCCCAGTGGTCAGGAATAAGTTTTCTAAAGTCTGCCCAGTTAGTTTTCTCAATCTTCACCGCGTCAGGGAACTTTCGGGGGTCTTTGTCATATACATAGTCAATGTTTGAAAGGTTCACCAACTTTTTTGCCCCCAACTCTTTAGCAGCAAGAACTGCGCAGTAGTCTGTAGACCATCCTGGCTTCCATCCTGCACCGATTACCACAGTATCTTTGCCCCCGACTTTTTTAGTTGGGTTTTTCACAATACGAGCTTGGGCCTGTTCTGAGAAAAGTGTACGCATTAGGTGTGCGTTTAAGCGTGTTGAGTGAATACCTAGCCAGTCGAGGTCTTCTCGATCAGTATCTCCATGAACCGCAGCTGCAGCATCTTGATATCTGCGCGCTGTTTTACCTCCTCCAGTGATAATGAAAAAAGATAGATTTGAATCTATCTTTTTCATAATTAGCGTATGGAAATTTTTAAGAAAAACTGTGTCGATTTCATCAGGAACGATAAGAGATCCGCCCACGGAGACAACTACGTATTCACGTTTATTTTTGAGTAGGGAAATCACAAAGGCTAAGCTTGACGGCTTCCTCTATTTTACATCCGAAGAGCATCATTCACAACTTGTGGAAAACTTAAAACGTTTTGCTACGAAAACTCAGAAATATTTTAGAACTAATTCAAGATTTCTTCAGCACTAAAAAGTTACACTCGTAAGGCCGGTGACAAGGTTGTGGGATCGGTATTGTCAACCTACCCGACCTTTCAGGTCTGTGGGGCATCCCATGCCCCACAGATTCGATTCCCTCCACCGGCTAAGAAAGTGTTGATATAGAAAACATGTTCCTCTAGAATAGAAAATGACAATACCGATCCACACCAATAATGTGGGACTAGCGAAAAAACCAGCAAAAAGGCTGGTTTTTTCGTCTATATACAGCCTATCCATGAAAGGCTTGACGGCGCTTAGATGACCGCGTAGTATAGTAAATACCTGCCCCGTAACAGGGGCTGGGGTTTTGTTTTCTCTATCTAACTGCCAGTCGCTTTGCTCCGAGCAATCGATAAGCAAAGCTTCGCATTTAGGAGAATGTCCCTCGACAACTACATAGTTCTAAATTAGACGAAAACCAAGAAGAAAATATTTTCTTGTGTTCCGCCTATTCTTAATGAGAGTTTGATCCTAGCTCAGGATGAATGCTGGCTGTATGGATAAGGCATGCAAGTCGAACGGTCCGCAAGGACAGTGGCAGACGAGGTAGTAACACGTAAGTACGTACCCTGTAGTCTGGCATAGCTCGTCGAAAGACGGGGTAATACCGGATGGTCCCGTAAGGGTAAAGTTTTTCGCTACAGGAGCGGCTTGCGTAATATCAGCTTGTTGGTGAGGTAATGGCTCACCAAGGCTACGACGTTTAGGGGAGCTGAGAGGCTGACCCCCACCGATGGGACTGAGACACGGCCCATACTCCTACGGGAGGCCGCAGTCGAGAATCTTCCGCAATGGACGAAAGTCTGACGGAGCGATACAGCGTGGTAGATGAAGTGCTTCGGCACGTAAATACCTTTTATGTGGGACGAAATTATTGACGGTACCACATGAATAAGGGGCTCCTAACTCTGTGCCAGCAGGAGCGGTAATACAGAGGCCCCAAGCATTATCCGGAATCACTGGGCGTAAAGGGTGTCAAGGCGGTCATATTAGTCGTTTGTAAAATCCAGGAGCTCAACTTCTGGCCCGCAAGCGAAACGGTATGACTAGAGGTCGGGAGAGGTGTGTGGAACTCACGGTGTAGGGGTGAAATCCGTTGATATCGTGGGGAACACCAAAGGCGAAGGCAACACACTGGCCCGAATCTGACGCTCACACACGAAAGCCAGGGTAGCGAATGGGATTAGATACCCCAGTAGTCCTGGCCCTAAACGTTGCTCGCTCGTTCTACGGAGTATCGACCCTCTGTGGGACTAAGCTAACGCGGTAAGCGAGCCGCCTGGGTAGTACGATCGCAAGGTTAAAACTCAAAGGAATAGACGGGGACTTGCACAAGCGGTGGATCATGTGGCTTAATTCGTAGCTAAGCGAAGAACCTTACCCAGGTTAGAAATCCAACTGCATTCCTATCGAAAGACTGGAAGCCTTCGAGGGTGTTGGACAGGTGATGCATGGTTGTCGTCAGTTCGTGGCTTGAGCTGTTCCCTTCAGTGGGGTAACGAACGCAACCCTCGTTGTCTGTTATTTATGTCAGGCGAGACTGCCCCCTCACGGGGGAGGAAGGTGGGGATGACGCCAAATCAGCATGTCCCTTGATACCTGGGGCTGCACACGTGATACAATGGATGGTACAGAAGGACGCAATACCGTAAGGTGGAGCAAATCCCAAAAACCATCCCCAGTACGGATTGAGGTCTGCAACCGACCTCATGAAGCCGGAATCGCTAGTAATCGTGGGTCAGCCATACCACGGTGAATACGTTCTCAAGTCTTGTACTCACCGCCCGTCAACTCAAGGAAGTTGGAGGTGCCCGATATCTTACTTTATGTAGGACTACGGCAAATTCAATGACAGGGAGTAAGTCGTAACAAGGCACGGGTAGCGGAAGCTGCTCGTGGAACATATCCAATCGGAACCGAGATGTTAGAAATAACACTCTTGTCGATCTGTTCGTGTGTGGAATGTTGAAGATTATCTGAAGAGGTTCGCCTCCGATCTTAGTCTTCAACATTCCACACACGACAGGAGAAATGGCATTTATCTCTAAATAATGCACGGACGCCGGAAAAACGCACCGGTACTATGGGATCGCTCAATTGACGATCGCATAGTTGAATAGGCGGAACACAAGAGTACGCTTTCTTCAAATGGTTTTCATTCTAATTTGAACTACGTAGTATGTCGCGACCAAAGCGCATAATTTTTCTTCGGAAAAATTATGCGCTTTGGTCGTTTAGGAAAAGGTTGCTTAGAAGCTCAGATTTGGTACTATCGATATACCAGCCGCAATCGTATGAAGACATACGTTTGCGACGCTCGGGGCAGAAGAAAATATACAAAGAAACTCCTTTGTCTATTTTTTTCTTTCCTCGCTATGCAAGCGTAGCTCAGTTGGTAGAGCACCCGACTGATACTCGGGCGGTCGTAGGTTCGACCCCTACCGCTTGCACAATTATTGTTCGTAATTCAATAAGAACAACGTGGGTGCACTTTAGGAGAGTGATGTGGGTATATACTAATAGTGATGCGCGATCTTTTATTAGTTGCTGGAATCACCGTGACTGCTATTGCAGTGGGCGCACTCCTATTTTTCTTTGGGCCAAGCTCTCTTCAGTCCGATATGATAAGCAGTCTAAATGCTTCGCAAAAAGTCGGCACGACGACCGTACCTTTTACCGTCCTAATAAAAGGGCCTGATGCAGTTTCCATAATGACCCAAACAAACTATCGCATAACCTCGCGAACTGATTTATCAGCACTTTGGACACTTATATATGGAGATAAAAATGTCCCGGCACTGCCACAGGTAGATTTTGCAAAAAATGAAGTACTAGGAATATTTGATGGGCCACATCAGGCCAAGGGTTTCGACGTGGCACTGGTGGGTGTGCAAGACGGAAATGGAGCTCGGCTAATCACGATCCAACACCAAGCGCGCGCAACCTCGTGCGCAACGATCCCGGGCATGAGTAGTCCATTTGAACTCATTCTTATTTCTAAAACAACAAACACCCTTCAGCACACAGATACTCAGGCCACAACATCCTGCACAGGAAATAAACAAATTCCTTGATATATACCTCAGACGTGCTTCGCGCTAGAATAGAGAGATGAATGCGCAGGACTACTTTGAAGGCAAAAAATGGACCGTTATGGGGCTCGGGCTGCTCGGAAGAGGACTCGGAGATACGAAGTATGTAGCTTCACAGGGAGCCGAGGTGCTGGTGACTGACTTGAAGACTGAAGAGCAGCTCGCAACATCGCTCGAAGAATTGAAGTCATTTTCAAACATAACCTACACACTAGGAGAGCATCGACTTGAAGATTTTCGAGGTCGCGATTTTATTTTAAAGGCAGCGGGTATTCCGTTAGATTCTAAATACATACAAGAAGCGAGGGATACAGGAGCGGAGATAAAAATGAGTGCGTCGCTCTTTACGGAACTTGCAGGTATTCCAATCACAGGTGTGACTGGTACGCGAGGGAAGTCCACAGTCACTTATATGATTGAAGCAATATATAAAGAAACTGGGAAGAAATATGTGCTCGGTGGAAACGTGCGCGGCGTGTCTACACTTGCCCTGCTTCCTGATGCTACCCCAGCCCATACCGGGCTTTTCGAATTGGATTCGTGGCAGCTCCAGGGTTTTGGGGAGGCGGAGATAAGTCCTTCGGTTGCAGTGTTCACGAATCTCTATCGTGACCATATGAATTATTATCACGACGATATGGATGTGTATCTCGAAGACAAGGCACAGATATTTCTACATCAGAAACCTGCAGATGTGCTCGTAGTAGGCACACAGGTTGCGGGACTCATCCAGGAAAAGTATGGTGATCGAATACGTTCACAAATTGTGATTGCCGGGGAAGAAGACTTTCCAACTGACTGGAAGTTGCTAATTCCGGGTGCACACAATAGGTACAATGCAGGGCTTGCGCTCGCTACCGCTCGCGCACAAGGCATTCCGGATGAAGTCTCCCGCAAAGCTCTCGAGTCTTTTCCTGGAGCACCAGGACGGTTAGAACTCGTCCGCACTGTCGAGGGTGTGCGTTTCTATAATGACACTAATTCAACGACACCAATTGCAACTATCGCCGCGTTGCGCGGTGTTTCAGAGGTTGGTAATGGAACGCCAAAAGTTGGTGAAAAGAATAGCTCAGGAACGAATACGATTTTAATAATGGGAGGAGCAGATAAAGGACTCGACATGAGTGAATTACTTGCAGAGATTCCGGAGACTGTGAAGCGTGTAATTCTGCTCGCAGGTTCAGGGACAGAGAGGATTCGAGAGGAACTCCCAAATGCAGAGGTGTTCGAAAATCTTGCCATGGCGTTTGCTGATGCTCGAGCTCATGCAGATAGTGGAGATGTAATACTCTTCAGTCCGGCTTTTGCATCTTTCGGCATGTTCACAAATGAATACGATCGTGGCGATCAATTCACTGCGCTCGTTACAGGAATGTAATCATGATAGGAATTTTTGATTCAGGAATGGGAGGGCTTACGGTATTGAAAGCAATACGAGAGGAAATGCCATCAATTGACGTGTTGTATTTCGGAGACACGAGAAATGCCCCGTATGGCTCAAAGACTCGTGAGGAGATTTCTAAGCTTACAATTCAAGCAATACAAATACTTCGCGCGCGAGGCGCGCGGAGTATTGTGAGTGCATGTAATAGTGTGTCTGCGTCCATGACCGTGTCACTCTTCGATACGTTTGCGCTGACGTCGGACTATTTAATTGAAATGGTCGGACCGACAGTCAGTTATTTTAGAGAGTCATCTGCACGCATTTTGCTCTGTGCGACACCTGCGA
>CAJEYI010000008.1 GCA_903994795.1 uncultured bacterium | reverse complement strand
CACAGCAATTGTTGTGTCATCTGAAATGCCACGTAAGAACCGGGCTGTTTCGAATGCTTTCGACTTTCCAATCGTAGACCTAGTTGCTGCAAATTGACGATTAATATTCGAAGCATCAAACATCTCGCAGTCCGCGATCCTAATTTCACCCACTCCTGCCCGAAGAAGGGTAGACGCAAGAAGACCTCCCATTCCACCAGTACCCGCAATCCCGACTACAGAGCTTCGCAATATATCTTGCTCGTCATGAGTGATCCACCCGATATTTCTATCAGTCCGTTCATAGTAGAAACTCAAATCAGTATATTTTGGAATTAGCCTGTAGACGATGGTACTTTCTGGTACGCGAGGGAGTACTTTCCTCGAAAGAACAACTAAAGAACTAACTGGACTTTCCACAGCACGATCCTTTCATGGTCTGGGTTCTGTGAAGAATGAACTACTCTTCACTTACAATGATAAGGAAAGTAGTTAAAAAATAACTAAACTCGTTCTAAAGTATTTCTGAGTTTTTGACATTTAATAAGTATATGTTTTATGGTGTATCAATTTTATATCCACGACCTGGCACAGTCTGGATAAAGCACTTCTTTGAAGTATCACCAATCTTCTTTCGTAGGCTAAGTACATGACACTCTATTGTGTTTGAGAAAGGGTCACTTGCCATATCCCATACATGCTCCATTTTTTTCACGCAGAAGACGGCATACGCGATGACGCTCCGTGACTGGAGTTCAGACGTGTGCTCTTCCGATCTATAACATACACAGCTGTAAAGTATTTATCAGCTGACTTAGTTATGGCCAGTGCTCTAGCGAACTCAACTGATGCTTCACGAGCAGCTTCATATATTGCAGGGAATTCATTCAGTACACCAAATGGCAACATTACGTTTACGGCAGACCACTCGGTTAGTGATTCACCTGTGCAAATTCAGGTTATTGAGAATGGTGTTCCAACACCTTGGGTATCCAAGTAGTTAGTCGCGCTGTATTGCTTGGCGCACTCGATCAAAGACATTCGCGAACCATGCGCGGTCCTTCACGAACCACTCAGTGTGGGGTGTTCCGAGGACGTCAGCGACTTCGCGGAAGGGAACCCAGCGAGCTTCAAGTATTTCCATTGAAGGAGTAAGTACTGTATGTGGAGGGGCGAGGAAAAGATACATGTGAATTAATTTCTCATTGAAATTAGTGGTTGACCCTTTAACACTTGGTCGCGTATAAAATCCAAGGTCATCTATGTATTCGAGTCCGGTGAGTCCAGTCTCTTCTTTAATCTCTCGAATTGCAGCTTCTTCATCGGTCTCGCCTTCATCAATATGGCCTTTCGGGAAGAGCCATGACTCGCTATTTGTGCTGCGAACCATGGCGATGGCTCCGCCATCGCCAATAACGATCGCACCTGCGGTGCGATCGGCGTCGTGAGTTTCCTCGTGTGTTTCTGTCGCAATATCAGACATGTATATAGTATGCCACACACAAATGCTATTCTTAGTATATGAAAAAGACGATTATGGGCGGAATGATCATAGGCTCATCGATCGGAGCCACAATTCCATATCTTTGGACACTAAATCCGTTCTCATTTTCTAACGTCATTTGCACAGCTATCGGTGGCTTTCTTGGAATATATCTCGGATACAAGTTCGCAAAGATGCGAGGGATGGATTAATAACTATCGCAATTACCAATCGGGCGGAGAGGGAGGGATTCGAACCCTCGAGGGGTTTTATCCCCTGGCACGTTAGCAGTGTGCTGGTTTCGGCCACTCACCCACCTCTCCGTGTCATAGCACTATATGTCATGAAGCGTATCTATTCAAATGTTTCGGATTATGACTACTAATTACCTCAAAATACCTTTTCATGTCAGCTACGCTTTCGAGACGAACATCTTTACCGTTATGGCTAATTCTCGGATGAAAACCTAGTTCTGAAAGAAGAGAATATACAGAATGTACTAGGGACTCAGAGGCGCTTGTAAAAGAAAGTTTCTTGTAGCTATAGTTTCTTCCTTTGGATATATATGTGTGAGCAAAAATACTACCGTCTGTATCAATAAGTCCTCGAATGCAGGCGATTGTAAATGTGGACTTTTGCTTAATCCAGTCCGGAATATCTAAATGTTGCCGTATTTTGTCACCGATAGGTAACCCAAGTGTATGTAGGAAGTCTACAATTTCTATTCGAGACATAACAATATCCAGAACAGATTTCTCTGGTTTGTGGTAAATGCTCGGAGTGTATTCAAATAATTCGGTTATAAGATTAGAAACAAATGAGGAATATTCTAAATCAGTAATGTGGTTCAGACTAATCGTCGCTTGATATTTACTCATTCCGCCATCGCCCATCATAATTCCTACAAATTCTGCAAGTGCTTCACTGGGTATCGGCTTAAGTATTTGTCTTCTTTGTGTATTTTTGTGTGTATTAGTCCCCATTACAAAAGTATACGGAAACGAGATGAAATATTTATAAAATAGTTCTAAAGTTTCTCTGAGTTTTTAATGAGCAAGAGCGAGAATTTGTATATGTTCAGCTCCGGCGGCTTTGAGAGCCTCGCGTGCTGAAAGCAGGCTCGATCCAGTAGTCACTACGTCGTCTATTACTATATATAATGTATCTAGATCTGGCCGTTCTTGAGCCAAAAAGACATTTTGCATGTTTAGAAGCCGATCTTTTCGGGCAAGTGTCGTTTGGGGAGCCGTTTCCTTTACTCGACACAATAGGTTTCCCTTTAATACTATTGGTATTTCCTGCACCAAAGTGTCTGAGTATGCTGATTCCTTCAGAAACAGCACTGCACTTTTAGTAATTTCTGCGACCTGGTTGTATCCACGCTCTTTTAGACGTTTTTTCCCGAGCGGGACCGGAATTAAAGTAATTGAAGATAGGTTTGCAGCATCGATACCACACTGCTTCATATTTGAGTACGTATCTAGTAAATATTCTGCGAGAAGCTGTCCTAGGTACATATGTGCTTTTTTATTTTCATGAAACTTTGCTTCGAGAATAAATGCTTGCACGGTTTTTGATTTATATGGAAGTAAGTACGAAATAGCATTAAATTGTTTCGGTGCACATAATTTTGAAAGAACTTCGAATCCCGTACCTATTACAATCTTCGCAGTGTCGCGAGGAGGGAAGAGTATGTCGATCAAAAAGTGAATAACTCGTTCAAAAAAGGTGAAAAAAATCATGCACACATGATAAACTATGCATATGAGTTTTTTATCAAATTTCCTTGGTGGTACTAGTAAGAGTAGTAGTGTTATCGGAGTGGATGTCGGTTCATCTTCGATAAAGGTTGTGCAGTTGAAGAGGGAAAGAGGCGTTGCGGTTCTTGAAACATATGGAGAGCTCTCCCTTGGGCCATATGGTGGTGGGGAGATGGGACAGGCCACCAACCTTCCTGCAGATAAAATTGCTGAAACACTCAGGGACTTACTTCGAGAAGCAGACGTAACCACAATCGACGCCGCAATATCGATTCCATTTTCTCATTCGTTGCTGACGTTAGTTGAATTGCCGCGAGCAAAAACTCCAGCTGAACAAAAGACAATTGTCGAACTGGAAGCTCGAAAGTATATTCCTGTACCTGTTGCGGAAGTGCAGCTCGACTGGTTCGCGGTACCGGAGCCCCTTCCTCAAGGAAAGGCCTTACCACCAAAGGTAAAAATTCTCATAGTTGCTGTGCAAAATGACGAGTTGTCGCTTCTACAGAGCGTCATAACAGGAGCGCACTTGCTAGTCGATACGTATGAAATTGAGATCTTTAGTACGATCCGTTCTGTTGTAGATGAGCTTGTGAAGCCTGTCATTGTAGTAGATATCGGAGCATCGGCCACTAAAATATACGTAGTTGAGCGAGGAGTAGTTGCGATGTCACATAATATTCCACAAGGAGGACAAGATGTAACTCGTACAATTGCAGGCGCTCACAGTATCCCAATAGCAAAGGCAGAGGTACTAAAGAAGACAAATGGTTTTAAAATCGTGCCTGACACGTACGACAAAAATACAATTGAACTCGTATATGCGCAGATTTTTGAAGAAACGAAGCGAGTGCTCGATCAATACGAAGGTGGCTTAAAAGAGAAACAAGTGTCCGGAATTGTTCTTACCGGAGGTGGAGGAGTTACTAAAGATTTAGTAACTTATGCCCGACAATTCTTTTCTGTCGAAGTTAAGCTTGCTGATCCGTTCGCAAAAGTACAAGCACCGGAATTTATGCGACCACTACTTCGAGAGATAGGTCCAGAATTTGCGGTGGCAGTTGGTTTAGCACTCAGGAAGTTAGAAACACTGCAGTAAATCAACAGTTGTGCATAAATAATGGTGTATCTTTCGTAATTCGCACCGTATACTTAGAACGTGGCTATCTCTCCCTCAATTCCAACTTCATTTGTTCCAAAACAAGCTCTGCCGGGTGAACCGCGGGGCTTTAAGAAACAGGGTAATAATGTCTTGATGATTGTTAGCTTTATGCTGCTCTTACTCACTGTGGGTGGCGCAACTGGCGAATTCTTTTATGCAAACTACCTCACAAAGAAGGCCGAAGTCGCTGCGCAGGAAATCTTAGACGCGCAAAAAGGTGTCAATCAAGATACTGTAAATCAGTTTATTACACTTCGTAACAGGTTAGATGCAGCAACATCAGTCGCAAATAATCACATTGCACTGAGTCAATTTCTAAATCTATTGGAAACAGCTACTGTACAAAATGTACATTTCACCGGAATTGATATTCAGGTAAATGATGATCGAACCGCGACAATAACTGTAAATGGGCAGGCCGCGAACTTTAATGCACTTGAAGCACAAGCTAGTGTGTTCGCGAAACAGCAATACATTAAAAATTCCATCTTCTCAGATTTTCAACTAAATAAAGATAATACCGTTTCTTTTTCAGCGACAGCAACACTCGACCCTGTAATTATTACTGAGAAAACACCTGTGTCACAACAAATTGTTCCTGTGTTTGGGCCAGTGTCTGCTAAATATATTTCTCCTGTTGCAACTTCTACAACAGCAACAAGTACTTTAGCTGCAACGACAACAACAAAAGTCGCCACCTCAACAAAACCATGAACGATAAACTTCTTCCATTGGGTCTTATTATCTTAGCGATTGGAATCGGTTATTTTTACATATATCCAACCTACACAACGCACATAGTGCCGACTCAGCAGCAAATTACCACATATACAAAGGCACTAGATGCTGCGAATTCGTTTACAGACAATGAAAAGAGCTTGATTACCAAAAGCCAGACTATCTCACCAAGTGATTTGGCGCGACTGATCTGGTATATGCCTGACAGTATTAATCAAATGCAATTCGTAGACAGCTTGAACCATCTTGGTCCAACATACGGTGTTCCACTTTCAGGATTTGCACTTTCTGGCGCAGCACCGACAATGAGTTCAGGTGCCTCGGGAGGGGCAGTAACGGTGAGCACATCATCACCTGTCACTGGCGATGTGAGTAGTGGACTTTCTCCTCATGCAGATGGTGCAACAAATTCGCTTGATGTTGCAGTTACTGCGGTTGGAACGTATCCCGCTTTTCAGTCACTTTTACTTGCGATAGAGCAAAGCGCACCGGTGTTAGATGTGATGCAACTTTCAATTAAGGGTTCAGATACAGGCGTGTATTCATACGGAATGACACTTCGTACCTATTGGCTCAAATAAAACATTATGACTACTCGAATGAAAATCATTATAGCGGTATTGGTAGCGGGAGCACTTCTTGTGGGAGCGTACCTGTTATTTTTCAACGCAAGTAGTTCGTCAGATATTGGAATTACTGCCAGCGACGTGACCACCAAGGCAGATCAGGCGCAGGTTATATTCTTGAATTTGGCAAGTAAGACTGGCTCAGTAACATTTAACACAGATATATTAAAAGACCCACGCTTTACGGGTCGCATAAATACGCAAGTTCCTTCAGTTCCTGAACCCGTAGGTCGACGGGATCCCTTTGCTCCAATTTCAGGAGCACCAACCACGGCTGCTACTCCTGGAGGTTAATCACACACTTAATGGATCTTCTTGACCTACTCATTAGCAAGCAACTTATAACTGCGGAAAATAAAGCCGCATATATTGAAGAGGCGAAAAAGTTAAACGTCTCGATTTTGGATATTCTTTTAAAACATGGCATATCAAGTGATGTGGTCTTGAAGGCTCAAAGCGAGAAGTACGGTATTCCTACAAGAAGTCTATCTGCGAAGGAACCATCTGAGAAGAAAGCGCTCGAGTATATTCCACAAGAGTCAGCAGTACATTATAAATTTGTGCCGATAGCTGTATCGGATGACGTTCTGGAGGTGGGGATTGTAGACCCGGACAACATTGAAGCAATAGACGCTCTTCAGTTCATATCTACAAGGGTAGGAATGCCGTACAAATTGTTCCTTATTACACAGGGAGATTTTGAAAGAGTTATTGAAGAATATGGAAATATTTCAGGAGAAGTAGATAAAGCACTCGAAGAGCTTGAGCCCGCACTCAATGAGACAGAGTCTACTACCTCAAGAGGCAATGCAATCGAAGAGCCAACAATTAAGGCTGATGCGCCTGTTACGAAAATCGTCGCAACAATTTTGCGCTATGCAGTTGAGGGTGGTGCATCGGATATTCACATAGAAGCAACCCCTGAAAAAGTGCAGGTACGTTTCCGTATGGATGGAGATCTGCATACATCACTTGAGTTGCCACCGAAAGTACATCCAGCAGTTGTGGCACGTATTAAAATTCTTGCACAGCTACGACTCGACGAAAAGCGAAAACCGCAAGACGGACGCTTCTCTGCAACTGTTGAAGGACGACGAATCGATTTCCGTGTTTCAACATTCCCGACACAGTACGGAGAAAAGATCGTAATGCGTATTTTGGATAGCGCAAAGTCTATTTCAACCCTCGATGCTATTGGTTTATCGCCTGCAAATCTCGCAACCATTAAAGAAATTATTACAAAGCCGTACGGAATCATTCTGATCTCAGGTCCTACAGGTTCTGGAAAGTCGACAACACTGTTCTCCATGATTTCTGAGCTTGATCGAGAATCACAAAATGTAGTGTCTGTGGAAGACCCGATTGAGTATGAGATTTCCGGTGTATCGCAGTCACAAGTACGTCCAGAGATTGGGTATACATTTGCTTCAGGACTCCGCTCTATTCTCCGTCAGGACCCGGATGTAATCATGGTGGGAGAGATTCGTGACAAAGAAACTGCTGGTCTAGCTATTCAAGCGGCCCTCACTGGTCACTTAGTGTTCTCTACAATTCACACCAATACTGCCGCAGGCGTTATTCCGCGACTAGTCGACATGGGTGTTGATCCATACCTTATTGCGCCAACACTTATTGCAGCTATTGGGCAACGGCTTGTAAGGAAGTTGTGCCCAGGGGCAGGGAAGGCAGTGCCAGTGTCAGAAAGCCTTAATCTCTTGCTCGAGAAGGAATTTTCCGATCTGCCACCAGAGTTCCATGAAGGACTTCCGGCATTTGAGAATTTCTATGAGGCGTCAGCGACTGCCGAATGCCCAAATGGTACTCGGGGCCGTTTGGCGGTTTTTGAGATATTAAAGATGGATAAGGATATTGAACACGTCATTCTCACTAGTCCCATCGAAGAAAAGATATTTGAAGCTGCACGTGCAAAAGGCATGCTGACTATGCGTGAGGATGCTATTATGAAAGCGTTAGCTGGTGAGATCCCATTTGAAGAAATAAATGCACTTGGTGGCGAGCTACTACTTGATCAGGACATTCCCGACATACTTGATGATAAGGTTGTAGAGGAAAGCCAGCCACAGGACACAACTGAGACTCTCCCAAATGCTGTACCAGCGATTTAATTTTTATCTGTACTTAATTTATGGCAAACACATACCGGATATATCTAACTGATGACGATCGTTTTTTGCTTGATATGTATGCTTTGAAATTCAAGGCAGGTGGTCATGATGTGAGTATTTTCCAAAACGGAAGCACGCTTTTAAATGAGCTTCGCACAAAGCCAGTGCCAGACGCACTCCTCGTAGATATTGTAATGCCTGAGCTCGATGGGTTTGATGTGCTTGAGGCAATTAAGAATGAAAATCTAGCTGTAACCACAAAGAAAATTGTTCTTTCAAATCAAGGAGCAGATAGTGACATCGAAAAGGCGAAGCAGTTAGGTGCAGTTGGATACATTATCAAAGCATCAGCAATTCCATCTGAAGTATATACAGAGACAATTGCGATTATTGAAAAGAACGCATGAGTAAAGGTGAAGGGACACGAATTAATGAGCTCCTAGATATCGTCATACGAGAGGGTGGGTCAGACCTGCATTTGTCAGTGGGGTCACATCCAATCGTACGAATCTCAGGGGCACTTGTACCTCTTGTGCAGCAACCAATACTCACCGCAGAAGAAAGTGAGAAGATTCTCCGAAGTATTGCACCAGCACAGCGCATGGAAAACTTTTCTGTCACTCAGTCAGTGGACTTTTCATACGCACATACACAGCAGGCACGATTTCGCATAAATGGTTTCGTGGTGCAAGGAGGTATTGCTATGGCAATGCGTTTGATTCCGCACCAAATCAACACCTTCGCCAGTCTGAATCTTCCTTCGATACTTGAAGTTTTTGCACAGCGTACGCAGGGCTTCTTCCTTGTGGTGGGTCCCGTCGGACAAGGGAAATCAACCACACTCGCTGCAATTATTGAGCGTATAAATGAAACTCGCGCCGAGCACATTGTGACAATTGAGGACCCCGTAGAGTATCTTTTCGAACAAAAGAAATCACTTATACATCAGCGCGAAGTCCATATCGATGCTCCAACATTTGAAGCAGCGCTTCAGTCAGCATTTCGTGAAGACGTGAACGTGATTATGGTCGGAGAAATGCGCGACCAAGAAACGATTTCTTCTGCAGTTACCGCTGCTGAGACTGGTCACCTCGTGTTCTCTACTTTGCACACAAACAATGCCTCCCAAACAATCGATCGTATTATCGATATGTTTCCATCGACACAGCAAGCACAGGTTCGTGTGCAACTCGCTGGTTCACTTGCGGGAATATTTTCACAACGACTTATACCACGTATTGCAGGAGGGCTCGTGCCGGCATATGAGCTACTGATAAATAACAGCGCGATTGCGAACCTTATTCGAGAAGGACGCACGCATGAAATAACCACAGTCATTCAGACAAGTTCCCAAGATGGTATGGTGGACATGGACCGATCACTCGCAGAGCTTGTGCGTAAAGGTGAAGTTACCATTGAGCACGCATACGAACGCGCAGTTGATAGAAAGACCTTTGAGAGATATCTGTAGCGTATAATGACTTACAAGACTTATGCTTTTTACATACCACGCACTCGATAAAGACGGACATGAGCGAGAGGGAACTGTCGAGGCTCTTTCTATGGATGTCGCTGTTTCGACATTGCAACGTCGTAATCTGATCGTCTCCTCAATTGAACCAGCAGAAAAGAAATCCATTCTTTCAATTGACCTCGGTAGCTTCAAGAGTGTTTCAAACAAGGAAATCGTTATCTTGTCGCGGCAGATAGCAACACTCTTCCAGGCACAAGTGTCAGCGCTTCGTGTGTTCAGGCTTCTTGCAGCAGAAGTTGAAAACAAATATCTTTCACAGGTGATGACAGAAGTCGCGGATGACTTGCAGGGAGGTATGCCTATTTCGAAAGCCATGGGTCGCCACCCAAAGGCGTTCTCGCCATTTTATGTAAACATGATTCGATCAGGAGAAGAGTCAGGAAAACTCTCAGAAACATTCGGATATCTTGCTGACTACCTCGACCGCACCTATGAAGTGATGAGCAAGGCACAAAACGCCTTTATCTACCCGGCGTTCGTTATCGGTATTTTCTTTGTGGTGATGATTCTCATGCTTACGATGGTGATTCCAAATATCACCTCTATATTGATAAGCTCAGGGCAAAAAATTCCTATTTACACACAAGTAGTTATTTCTCTTTCAAATTTCCTTATTCACTACGGCATCTATTTTGCGGTAGCAATGGTCATTGCGGGCTTCGCCTTTTTTAGAGCAATGCAAACACCGAAGGGTCAGCTTTTCTTTGACAGTATAAAGCTTCAGATTCCATTTCTCGGGGCACTATATTTGAAGTTGTATCTTTCACGTATCGCAGACAACTTCTCAACCATGCTCGCGTCAGGTGTCGCAGTTGTTGAGATGATTGACACCACTAGTCAAATTGTGGGAAGTCGAACATTTGAAGAAATCCTTAAGCAGGCAGGAGAAGAGGTTAAGGCTGGGTCTTCAATTTCAGACTCACTCAGCAAGCATGAAGAAATTCCTGGAATTATGATTGCCATGATTCGTGTGGGAGAAGAGACAGGAGAGCTAGGAACTATTCTCGACACACTTGCAAAATTCTATCGTCGCGAGGTATCTACAACTATCGATACGCTTGTCGATTTGATTGAGCCGATGATGATTGTGCTTCTTGGTCTTGGAGTTGGATCGCTCCTTGCATCAGTGCTCGTGCCTATTTACAATCTTGCAGGTGCTATAAATTAATTTTTCTTAATTCATACAGCAACTTATCCACACACTACTTTCATCTTTCTTCATTTCTCTCGTACAATATAGTGAAGCGGACATTATCTATAAACACCGCATTAATTATTATTTACATTCACACATTATGAATCTTGTACCTTCAAATATGCGACGCGGTCATCTTCGAGGTTTCACCCTCATCGAGCTCCTCGTTGTTATCGCCATCATCGGAATCTTGTCAGCTGTTGTTCTCGCGTCTCTTAACACAGCTCGAACAAAGGGAACTGATGCTGCTATTAAATCAGACTTGGATACTATTCGAACTCAGTCTGCGATTTATTACGATACCAACAACTCATCATACGCGGCAGCTACAGGCTATACTTGTAACTTGGCAAATAGTGTCTTTTCAGACGCTAATATCATATCAGCATTTGCTGGTTTCAATGCTCAGTCCACGCCAGTTTGTTATGCATCAGCTACAGCATGGTATGCATATGCACAGCTTAAGGCCGATAACACAAAGTCATGGTGCGTAGATAGTAGTGGTAAGTCAACTCAAGAAACTTACACAACTACTATTGCATCAAGTGGTACCGGTTGTACTTAGTATTGATTTAGTTTTGATCATAACTAAAAAACCCTGCTTGCAGGGTTTTTTAGTTATAGGGCATGCCACTGCTTATGTGTTATATTTCTATAAATGAAAATGTGTATTAAATATCGAGATCAAATTCTGATCGGCATTACATTATTTGGTGGGCTTTTGCTCTACTATGTAGTGCCAGGTCTTCGAACAGCTGACACTGGAGGGGAATCAATGTCGAACATCTTACTTATTGGCATATGTTGTGCACTGCTTCTTTTATCGTTCTTGTGTGATACGAGACAAGCGAAGATAAGTCGTTCAATGGTACTTGTTATTACGGCACTGCTTGTGGATGGTGGAGCTGTAATCTTTTTTGCAAGTGACATACATTCAGGTTTTATTAGGTGGATACAATTGTTATTCGAAGTACTGATTTTTTATTCGAGCTTGCATATTGTGCAGACAAAAAAAATTGCTGTTGTTTCACTTGCATATGTTCTTGTTGGGGGATCGGCGCTGTTAAGTCTGCTGAGCCTGCCATCCTTCACACAGAACCTGGGATACTTGCACCTGGAAAGCATGTTGGGTGAGCATAATGCGTTTGGGGGATTTTTATTACTGCCCTTGATCTTATCTGTGTGCCTTGCGTTACAGGCACAAGGAAATGCACGGTACGTGCTATCCATAACGTCAATACTTATTGGCGTTGATTTTGTACTCACCTTATCGCGTGGAGCATTTGCGAGTCTATTTCTTGCATTACTGATTAGTGCGATTCTGTTTTATAGGCATATACCGCATATTTTGTCTAAAAAACTCATTGCGAGATTTCTTCTCATTATCGTAGGTATTACTCTTATTTCAGGTGGATTTATGCTGTACGCAAAACACCTAGCAGATAAATCACAGGCCGCTCTAAGCGTGTACGGGGGAAGAAACGTTCCTGTGGAGTCAACTCTTGCACGATTGTACTATTTTAAAGATGCTGTTCGAATCATTGAGCATAATCCACTCGGTATAGGTTTAGGTGAGTATGAAATTGAAGTAATTAGAACTAGGGATAGGGTAGAAAATTTTTCGTTTGATGCGCATAACTTTTATTTGCGGTTTACAGCTGAAACAGGAATCATTGGAGGATTACTACTGGTTAGCTGGTTAACGCTTTGCCTGGTTCCAGCTACTCGAAGTTTACGAAAATACCCAGTTTCTACTAAGGTTGGGATTTTTAAAGATGCTCATGACATTGATAAAGCTTGTGTGTATGGTCTGTATATTGGTGTTATTGCGGTTCTGATACATGCGGGAATGGATGTAGATTTTGCGTATCCATTAAGCTTTTTTACAATGCTTGTGTCTTTGGGGATGTTGTATGGATTCACGCACGATACGACTCAAGAGGAATCCTTACCAGTGTCTCAAGTATTATATATGGAGAAGATACTTCTAGGTGTTCTTGTGCTTATAAATATCTTTTTGCTTTGTGTAAATATTTCAAATTCATATGCAATGCAAGGAATTTTAATTCTAAATACAGGAGATACGATTGGTGCAATTAGTACGTATGAAACTGCTAAGCAATTTGACCCATGGGACTATCACGAGTATTTATATGAGGGTCAGGCATATTATACGCTCGCACTAGCTAGTACAGGGGATCGCAAGACACGACTTTTGAACCTATCGCTACAAGAGATACATAAAGCACTAGAATACCGAAAAAATAGCCCCAAGATATATCAAGGACAGTCGTTTATTTATGAGCAATTACAAGATCCTGTAAATACGATTGGCGCATTGGAAATGGCGGTACGCGCTAATCCTTCAGATGACTTTAATTGGCATGTGAAATTGGCAAAGTTGTATGAAGAAAATCACGAATACGCAAAAGCAATTTCATTTATAGACGCCACAACATCTAAGCTTCCTCCATCTACATTCGGTCTATTTATTTGGAGCGATCCGAATAAAGATCAGTGGAAGAAGGACATGATTTCGCTCCTAGAAGTGGAAGTCTCAATAGCTACTCTTGAAAAAAACCCTATTCTCATAGAGTCAGCCAAGTCGCGAATCGCAGCCTATACAGCACCTACTCAATAAGCACCCTTAGAACTAATGAGGTGCGGAATAGTCTTGAGAATTATTGCGCAATCGAAGAAGAATGACTGGTTCACTACATAGTACAGGTCATATTCTAGATTCTCTTCTAGAGGAATATCCTTTCTACCAAATATCTGCCAAAGACCTGTGATACCAGGGGTCACTCGGAGTCGTGCGCGTTGCCACTGCGCATATTTATCAACAATAAATGGCATCTCTGGGCGAGGTCCGACCAAGCTCATGGTTCCATTAAGTACGTTCCATAATTGGGGGAGTTCATCAAGGCTATATTTTCTAAGTACCTTTCCAACCTTGGTCACTCGAGGGTCAGAATCCTTTCGTGGTGCCATAGAATACAGGCTTGTGTCTGCAAACATTGTACGGAATTTGTACATGGTGAATAGCTTGCCATTTTTACCTACTCGCTTCTGAGCAATAAGTATAGGACCAGGTGTATCTGACCGTATAGCCCACACGATGAACGGAGTTAGTAAGAGTGCAGGAATTGCTCCAACCAAACTACCAGCTATGTCTACAGCCCGTTTTGCGGCTTGAGAGACTATGCTTGTATGGACTGAACGAATTTGCGAGAGTAGTGCAAAAGGGTCATCTGATACTGCCAACAGTTGCGTGAGGTTGCCTGTAGCTACGCGTACCTCGGCTTGATCTTCTTCGAGGCTGATGGGGCTGATTTTAAGTAGAAGTAAGCGTATTGCATACAGTGCAATAAAGCTAAATACGATTATGAATAATATAATAGCTCTCGAATATTGCATCTTGCTAAAGAACGGAAACGCGACGAGAAAAAATATCCACAATGCATAGGCGTTTAAGAATGCTGTAATGTACGCAAGAGAGAAAAGGGGCCGTGAGTCTTTATAGAGTGAGACAACGAGCGTAGAGAATAGAAAAGCAAGCACGGATGCAATGAGTAATGGGACATAAAAGGTGAGAGGTTGGAGTTGGTCACCCCAGAGGAAACGTACTTCGTAGGCGATAACGAAAACCGTGATAAGGATTAAGATATCAAGAATAACATTAAACCAAACTTGATGTTTCATGTGACGATTTCGTTAGGGCTGATTCTAAAGATTGTGTAATTGCTTGGATAGTATAGCATTTCGTTACTGTTGCGTAGGCACTCTGTACGGCCGTATCTTCGAGTAAGGGGTCTTTACATAGTTCCACTACCATCTCTGCGAAATCAGACGGCGTATCTTTGATGAAGATGTTTTCATTCGGCTTAATAAGCAGTCCTTCAGCTCCAATAGTTGTGCTTACAACAGGGCGCCCAATTGCCCAGGCTTGAAGAATTTTATTTCTAGTACCTGTACCGGTAAGGATTGGACAGCATACAATTTCAGCATTTTCGATATACGGACGCAGGTCAGGAACAAATCCCGTGACTGTAATATTCTTGGATTTAGATGCAAGTAATTTTACGCGCCAATTACTTGGACCCACAAGCATTAAGTGTGCATCAGGGATGTGCTCTAAAATCTTTGGGAAAATCTCTTTAACAAAATATTTTGCTGCCTCAAAATTAACGAACTTGCTCAAGAGGCCGCTCAGTATGAGTGTGTGACGGATTGGTTTTCTCTTAGACCAGGAGAAATATTCTAAATCAACACCGTTTGGTACAACAGAAACAGATATAGTAGGGAGTCTCTCCTTTAAATACTCAGCATCAGGTTGGGAGCACGTAATCCACGAGGTGAAGATGGTGCTTATGTATACTTCGTATTTCTTGTATCGAGATGCCTCAATTTGGTATAGCCACTTCGAAGGAAATCCAGCATGACCGGAGGCAATATCATAAAACTTGCTCATTGCATCGGTAACATCGATATGTACAGGAATTGTGCTACCAATTGCAAATTGAGCGCTTCGTAGGCGCTTTACGTAAATTAGATCAATAGTTTTTTCCGTAGTAATTTCACGAACTGCGTTATGCATACGAGATGAATTGCAATACGCAACTTCAAGTGGTTGTGAAGTGAGTATTCCAAGTAAAGCTCGGAACATGCCTCGGAGAGGGGACTCAGACACAACAGTTATGCTTGCACACTTCTTGGCTAACTCAGAGTGCTCTGCTTGAGGTGGCTTTCTCCATGCAAGTGTGACTAAGTGCACTTCGTGGTTTTGCGTAAGGGACTCGAGTAGCTGCCAGGCACGAATTCGGTGTAGCCTGTTTGGAAACGAAGGTGATATAAATAAGATTTGCATAGCCTAATTAATCTAATTGCATAGACTTAACTTTCTCTCCCCATTTATTCCAAAATGAAGCAACCTCTTTTTTGTGGTGAAGATATTTTGATATGTTAGACCATGCTGGTGCTCTAGTATATGACTCATGGTGATACAGCAAGGCTTTTGGTTCAAGTATAACTTTATACCCTGCCTCATGGATTTTTAAACAATAATCAATGTCATTAAAGTCGATTTGGAGATTAATATCATCCATGCCGTCAACTTTTCCATATAAGGATTTCTTCGTGAGTAAGCATGCTCCAGTAACTGCCAGTAACTGAACAGCTGATGTAAGTGTTTTCCTGCACTCACTAAGTAGTTCCCCTTGATAGAGGTGGTATGCTGCCCCTGGATAAATACTTACACCCCCATGTTGAACTGTTCTGTTTGGATATAAAAGAAGTGCCCCGACTACACCCACTCTATCTTCTTTTGCCCAGCTCATCATGCATGTTAACCATGTAGGCTCAATTACCTCCGTGTCATTGTTTAAGAGTAAGACATATTCGGTTTGTACAAACTGCATTGCCCAATTATGCATTGCTGCATAATTGAACTTTTGGTCATATTCAATAATTGTTACACGAGGATCCGTTTGTAGGTTATCTAAATAAGAATAAGTTTTTTGTTCGGCACTTTGATTATTAATTAATAAAAGTTCATAGTTTGTGTAGGTTGTCTTTTCAAAGATGCTTTTAATGCAGGTTTCAAGTAATTCTGAGGTGTCGCGAAAGGGAATAATAAGAGTAACTCTCTCATCTGGAGGCATATGTTTTGAGCGTCCTGTTGGTGTAGGTATAGCTTCGTATTTTGTATTTATCGGGTTAAGAAATCCTTTCGATATTGTGTCTAATGAGATCAGTATTATGACACAGATGAAAGAAAAAAAAGATTGAGATTTTGAAGCGCTACGTAGCTTATTGAGTTTGAACTTCAGTGATCGTATGCTCATATTATTTAAAACCAGGTGAGTGTATGTAAATGTTTTTCAAACCTCTTTTATATAGAAAACAATTAGTCTTAAATCTAAGAACATTTTTTTTATGCCTATTCTCTTTAAACTCTTTGTATTTCCCAGTATCGTTGGCACCCACTCCTAAGTGTATTCCTGCTTCTTGGAGATAACCTAGCTCGTACCCTTTGACTCTTGCCCTATAGCCAAAGTCTGCATCTTCTTCACCATATAAACCATATTCGGTATTAAAAAAGCCAAGCTCTTGATATAGTCTTTTATTAAACACAATACATGCTGTACCTAAATTGCCGACAGGTCTCAATTGAAATATTCTTCCATGTCGAGTTACGATTGGGAACTCCTCTTTTTCAAAGTTTACACCACACATACCAACATCTTCATTTGTTGACAGTATCTCAATGCATTCATTGAGCCAGTGCCTTGGTAGAATAACGTCATTGTCGAGAGTTACCAGCCACTCACCCTTAGCGGCAAGCAATGCTTGGTTCCTACCAATACCAATGCCCAGATTTTTTTTATTAACTTGTAACGAGTAGGATTTGAAAAAGGGGAGATTTTCTGCAAGTTTCTTATCTAAAAAAGACTGCAAGTATTCCACTGTTCCATCAGTTGAAGCATTATCGATAATAACTAATGAGAAAGGGTATTCAGTAGTCTCGAATAGCGACTCTAGTGTTTTTTGTGTAAGTGGTAATCGGTTGTATGTCACCATCATGAGGGATGCTGGTTCAGTCATATGTGAATATTGTATCACGAGGAGGTGAGCGTGGTATTCTTAATGATATATGGAAATGCAGCCCTCCCCACACCCTAAGCAGTTTAAATTTCTTCAGTTACTAAATGATAAATATAAAAATGTCTATATAGCTTCTCAAATTCATAACTACCCAAAACTTAAAAAAATATTTTTTTTGTGCACAAAACCAAAATATGTCATTAATTATTTTTTAGTTAAGTTCTTCAGAAAAGATGGTGCCGTGTTATTTTTTGGTAAAAAAATTAGAATAAAGTCGGTTTTAAATAATGACAGTGATGCAAGTGGAATTAAAATATTTGGAGTGCTCCCATCTATTTGTGAAAAAAAGCTATCTATTTTTTTTATTAAACATTTACAAAACTCAGATATATTTTACGATATCGGTGCAAATTTTGGATTTTATACATATTTAGCTTTAGAGTTCTGTGAAGAAGTACACTCATTCGAGCCATTACCTGAAGCATTTCAGTGCCTAGTTGAAAGCGTGGAAGTAACGCAGGTTCCATATATAAATGAATATGCACTATCTGATCATGAAGGGAAAGCATCTCTCTTTAAAAAAAGAAATCATTCTGGAGGCAGTAGTCTCGTAGACAAAAATGAAGAGTTTTCTGATGAAATTGAAGTAAAAATTAGCACATTAGACATTTATAGTAAGGAACACACACGACCTACTGTGATTAAAATTGATGTAGAAGGAGCAGAAGAGTTAGTGTTACGTGGAGGACGGGACACATTAAGACAAAGTTCGGTAATCATAATTATGGAAATATGGTCTTACGAAGTTAGAAAAACAGAATTTCCAAGAACTTTGCGGGCAATTGCCTTACTTTTAGAATTGGGCTATTTCCCATATGAAATTACTATGGAAGGTGGGTATTTACCATACGTAGGTGATTTTAAAGTGCCTACAGAGAGTGGTGATTCTTGGGGGGACAATTTCTTGTTTATGAAACTTCCACATACTTATTCTTAAGTTTTATCTAAGTGCGTAAGTTGATATAGGTATTCTTTTATTGATTGCTGTGTCGGACCTTCTTGAGTAATAATGCCCTTTGATAAAATTAAACATTTTGTTGTGTAGTTCTCAATCATTTGCATATCATGAGACACGAGGATAGTAATCTTCCCTTGTTTTTGAAATTCTTCAATCTTTCTGAAACATTGTTCTTGGAATGCGCCGTCACCCACAGCGAGTGCTTCATCGATAATTAATATATCTGGATCCATGTGTATTGTCACAGAAAAACCAAGCCGAAGGTACATGCCAGAAGAATAAAATTTTGCTGGCGTATCAAGCATGTGTCGGAGTCCTGAAAATTCAACAATATCTTCAAATTTCTCACGAATCTGCTTTTTTGACATTCCTAGAATCGCTCCATAGAGGAAGATGTTTTCCCGTCCAGTTAAGTCGGGATTAAAGCCGGCACCTATCTCGATAAGTGCACCGATCTTTCCACGAATCTCGACTGTGCCTTTGGTTGGAGTGGTTATGTGTGAAAGAATCTTAAGAAGTGTGGATTTTCCTGAACCATTTGTACCTAATATACCTAAAGAGTCCCCGGATTTTAGTGTGAATGATACATCGTCTAGGACCCAAAAGTCATCCTGAGATGGAATTTTTAATACAAATCCGAATATACTAGCAAAGCTCGTCATGTTCCTACGGAACAGCTTTGAAATACTCTCTACTTTTACCTGTGGTTCAGATTCCATATTATGCGATATCAACTATAACTCGCTCACCAAGCTTAAAGAGTCTGTACCCAAGGTATGCGACAAGTATGCTAATAATAAATGCCGCAAAGAATTCATCCATATGGAATGGGTATCGAGGAAGTATGAATGATCGAGCTGTGTCGAAGATTCCTGTGAGAGGGTTCCATCGAATAAAGAAGCTATATGTCGGATTCATATCACTAAGTGCATATATTACAGGAGAGGAGAAGAGAAGGATTTGTAAGAGGATTGGTAGAAACTTTGAGACATCTCGAAATGCTACGTTTGCAATAGCCCCAGCGCAACTCAAGCCAAAGACGAGGAAGAGTTCAGTGATAAATACAAAAGGGAGTAGTAGTAAGGAGAGATGAAAGGGCACTTGATACAAAAACATGATAAATAAGAGTACTGGAAGTCCAATCAAAAAATCTAAGATGCTGGGCACAATTGCAGCAAGTACTAATATCTCTCGAGGGAAGTAGACTTTCCGAAGCAGAGGAGAATTTTGTGCAACATTTGGTATGGCGAAAGATAGTGCATTCGCAAAAAACGCCCAGAACCAAAATCCCACAAACACAAACAGAGAGTAAGGTAACAGTTCTGGACTTCTTGTGCTGAGGTTGGGAATAAATGCGACAGCTGTAAACACGAGCAGAAGAGGAGGTACCACTGC
The DNA here is from genome assembly GCA_903994795.1 of uncultured bacterium. Taxonomy (GTDB): domain Bacteria; phylum Patescibacteriota; class Minisyncoccia; order Phycocordibacterales; family Phycocordibacteraceae; genus C7867-001. The sequence goes on along the minus strand of CAJEYI010000008.1, from coordinate 21,995 downwards.
CCACGTACCACCAAGTATGGTTTGTTTGTAGCGAGCCTTTATGTAGCTCTCCGAGAGAGTGAAAAGTAATTCTCGGTAAGTGACAATATTCTTAAAAAGATCGATCACAGTAAAATAATTACGAGTAGTGCTAAAAGTATAACGTTCTTAGAGTGTAAAATCTATAATTGTGTGAGGTGTGCGTACTGAGTATGTAAATGCGAAGACCCAGCCAACCACGAAGTGATCGTCTGGGCCTTGGCCATGCCCGCGCGCTTGCGCGGGGTGGTGGTTGTCAGGGACTGGACTGTGTTCCAGCCCTGACGGAGAAGGTGCTGCTGTGGTGGCGACTGAGGTGTCGCCGGCGGCGAAAGGCGGCGCCGATGCCGCCGATGCCGAGGAGCATCATCGCCCAGGTCCCGGGCTCGGGAACCGCGGCGATCGAGGCGCCGGAGGTGAACGGGATGCCCAGTCGGGCATCATTCGAAACGACGTCGTGCTCCCCCGGGTTGAAAAGACCCGAGGCAAAGAACACATAGTTTCCATCGGCAGCCACGAACGTTGCCCCAGTCCAGTCGAAGAATTTCGGCTGGGGGTAGAGAAGGTTGGACGGGTCCAACTCGGACCCTGTCGCGATCAGGACCTCGGTCACGTGACCGAGGGTGTAGTATCCGGTGACGCCGGTGATCAGCGTCCCAGCGGTAGACGGCTTCACTGCCGTCTGGATTTCGAGTTGGATGTGCAGGTATCCAGCGGACGTGGGTCCGCCGAAGTCCTGAATGGTTGTGAAAGCGTAGGCCGTCGAGGTCCACGCCAGCACTAGCAAGGCTCCGCAGAGCCAGCGCACCAGACTTTTCATGTAACTGCTCCCTGAGTTGACGAATATCTCTGCGGAACCTGTGCCGCAATGAATAAAACATACACCTATAATACATACATGTCAAGACCCTTAGGAGGCGATTTTAGGTGAAAATATCGGTTATACTATACACATGCCTTTATTACTTGAAATAGCTTTGTTCTTTCTGGGTGCTGTCTTGGCCAGCTTTACAGGCGTCATCTCAGAGCGTGTGTATACGGGTCAGTCGTGGTGGAGAGGAAGATCAAGGTGTAATTCTTGCAGAAGAACTCTGGACGCTCTTGATCTAGTACCAGTTCTTTCATGGTTGCTGCATAAAGGAAGATGTCGGACCTGTAAGTCCAAGGTGCCTGCAATGTATATGGTATTCGAAGCAGTAGTAGGGTCGCTTTTCGTTTTCTCGTATGTCACCCTAGGGCTAACCGTGCACTTATTTGTATTTCTACTTACATTGCTCGTACTGACATTCATAGTTTATTACGATTTGCGACATACTATAGTACCGTGGAGTAGTTCAATCATACTTGGGTTGCTATCAATTCTGTTTGCGATACTTCAAGCACAAAGCCTGATCTCATTTGGACACACAACACTGGTCGCAATTATTATCGGTATCGCATTCTTTTTGCTATATGCATTATCAAAAGGCAGGGCGATGGGTCTTGGTGATGCGCCGGTAGCATTCTCGTTGTCGATGCTTGTGGGAAGTGCAGCTGTCCCGGGTTTGCTATTTTCATTTTGGGTTGGAGGAGTTGTGGGCATCTTTATATTGGTACTTCGGCGTGGAGGACCTAAAATGGGTATTGAAGTCCCATTTGTACCATTTCTTGCAATTGGATACTTGTTAGCTTTTTTCACCCAATGGAACCCACTACTTTAAAAATACACAGCAACATATGTAAGCCGCAACGCGGATTTACGTTGACTGAAATGCTGGTGGTTGTAGCCATCATGGGAGTACTTAGTACGATACTTATCGTAAATCAAACGAACTTTAGTAAAAGTAATATTTTAAACGACACTGCTTACACGGTCGCTCTTTCAGTCAGACTAATGCAATCTTTCGGGCTTTCAAGTCGCGGATTTACTTCAAGCGGAACCACTGTCTCTAATGCCGGATATGGTGTGCATTTCGGAGATAGTACTACGTACTACGATACATTCGCTGATGTGTCTCCGGGACTCCCTGGAAGCACTACTAATTGCCCGGGTCACTCACAGTCAGCTGGCCCAGAGGCAAGACCTGGAAATTGTTACTATGATGGCGCTCAAGAACGAGTGCAGACGTATACACTCAGGAACGGCTATACAATTAGTAAGATATGCCCATCGTCGAATGGAATTCAATTTCTTCAAAGTTCTTGTTTTGTGCCAGGGGGAGGAAATACAGCTGATATAGTGTACGAACGCCCAAATATACAGGCAGTAATAACTTTAAATAGCGCTACTATAGTTGTAAAAGCCGTAGAAATATACATAAAAGCCCCTGCGCCCCTCACTACCACGCGTTGTGTAATTGCGAATCAGTTAGGGGAAGTATATGTACCACAAACTTGCCAATGATTTATGTAAAGAAACAAAAGAATAGCGGACTTACGTTAATTGAGCTCATGGTTTCAGTTGCGCTTTTTTCTATTGTTATGACCATAGTTGCAACTGCTTACATACACATGCTTAGTCTTGATCGACGAGTTCGTGCGACAAATGATGTCTCAAATAATCTGAACTTCGTAGTAGATACGATGGCTCGGTCTATACGTACTGGGAGCGCATATCAGTGTCCTGGAAGCTCTGCTCCGAACTGCCCGTCTCCATCTGGACAGAGTAGTTTTACATTTGTAGATGATCAAGAGAAAACCGTACAGTACGATTTGAACAGTGGACAAATTCGTGAGTGTTACGATACGGGTTGCAGTTTTACACCAATCACTGATCCACGCATAACTATTTCGAGCCTGACTTTCTTTGTGAAGGGTGTGGGTAATACAGACACTGCTCAACCGTTTGTGACATTCATTATTAAAGGATCGATAAATGTGGACCCTCAACAATCTCCGGTCGCTTTTAGTATTCAGACTAGTGCTGTACAGAGGCAAATTGACATATGAAATATTTTCTTCTTCCACAAAAAGTAACTCGTAGTTTCACACTCGTCGAGACGTTGGTGGCCATCACCATTATAATGATCGTTATTCTTGGTCCATTCGATACACTTCAGAATGCAGCAAATGCGGCATTCATTGCTCGCGATCAATTAATTGCAAACTCACTTGCTCAAGAGGGTGTAGAGTACGTGCGAAGCAAGCGTGATAATAACTATCTGTCTAGACGAAAAAACAATATTTCAACTCCTGATTTCCTTGGTGGGCTTGATGGAACCACGAACGGTACATTTACTGTTGATTGTATTTCTAATAATTGTACGGTAGATCCAATTGCAAATAGTGCAGCAATTTGTAGTGGTACAGGAGGCGCATGCACCCCGTTGTACATTAGTTCTGCGGCTCCATACAGTTTTACACAGACATCCAGTGGAGCGACTCAATCAATTTTCACGAGAAGTATTAGAATTTGCTATATGCAATCAGATAACACCTGCACCACAACGCTTTCAAATGAAGCAAGACTCACTGTGACGATGAGCTGGACTACTGAAGGTAAACCACAATCAAGCGTCATTACTGAGTATTTACAAAACTGGCTATGATGCACACTCAACAATCGTCTCGAGGTTTTGCACTCCTAGTTGCAATTATTTTCACGGCAGTAATTTTGGCTGTGTCATTAGCACTGCTAGATATATCATATAAGCAAATTCTATTGGCCTCTGCCGCGAAACAGTCCCAGTATGCATTTTATAATGCTGACTCCGCGCTTGAGTGCGCACTCGAACAAGACTCATTCGTACCGTCCGGACAGACTCCACGATTTGATTTCACTAGTGGCGCCACTTCAGGGAACTTTACATGCGAGGGTCAGAATATTACATACTTCTATCCAACAAACGGAGGGAACCCTCGAACGGGTACATTTAATGTTACATGTAATGCAACAGCGACAACATACAATGCGCAAGTGGTAGTATATAAACTCCCTACAGGTGCAACGTATTTCTACTCAAACGGATTTAATAATTGCAATACGAATGATCCATTTAGAGTTGAGAGAGGAATAAAGGCATCGTACTAAGGTATGGCTTAAGTTAGTCTTTTTGGGTACGATAGACATATGATTAGTAAAGATATGAATGGTTCAGGTGAAAAAAAGTCTTTTGTCGAGCGCGCAGCGCAGCTGCGCGCGGTCATCGAGAAATACCGTACTCTGCAACATGAAAAAGATGAGTCACCAATCTCACCAGAAGCACTTGATTCTTTGAAGCGTGAATTGTTTGAACTAGAAGAAGCTCATCCTGAATTAAAAACTGCTGACTCTCCAACGCAGAGGGTCTCTGGAAACGTGTTGCCACAGCTAAAGAAGGTCCCGCACGCGGTCCCGCAGTGGTCGCTTAATGATGCCTTCACCGAAGCGGATCTACGAGCATTTGATGAGCGTGTGCGAAAGGCACTTCCAAATGGTGAACCACAATACGCCTGCGAATTGAAAATCGATGGACTTCATATTGTACTCACGTATGAAAAAGGCGAACTTATTCGAGCGGCAACACGCGGTGATGGAAAGGTGGGGGAGGATGTAACGCATGCAATCCGTACAATTAAATCTGTGCCTAAAAAACTCGCTCGACCAGTCGACCTGATCACTGAGGGAGAGGTATTTATGACTCGATCTGGTTTAATTGCATTAAATAAATCACGAGAGAAGGAAGGGCTTCCGCTCTTTGCAAATCCGCGAAATGCTGCGGCAGGGTCTATTCGTCAGCTTGATGCGCAAATTGCAGCATCCCGTCCGCTTGCAATGTATCTCTATGATGTCGATACGCTTTCAGAAGAATTTCCAAAGACACAGAGTGAAGAGCTCGCATATTTAAAATCCCTTGGACTCCCAACAAACCCTCACACGCTTCATGGCGCAACAATCGAAGAAATTCTGAAGTTCTGGGAGAAATGGCAAGGCAAAGCACGAGATAAGGAAGATTATCAAATAGACGGCATAGTTCTGAAGCTCGAATCACGAAGTGGTCAAGAATTGCTTGGGTATACAGGGAAGGCACCTCGGTTTGCGATTGCGTTTAAATTTCCAGCAGAGCAGGTTACTACTGTGGTCGAAGACATAAGTCTTAATGTTGGACGAACTGGTGTTGTGACTCCAGTGGCACACCTGCGGCCGGTTTCGGTTGCAGGGTCAATGGTTGCACGAGCAACACTTCACAACGAAGACTTCATCTCGAATCTAGACATACGAATTGGCGACACAGTTATTTTGCAGAAGGCCGGCGATGTGATTCCAGAAATTGTGCAGGTACTCACAGAATTTCGTACAGCAGAAATGAAAGGCGACGACAAGAAATGGAAATTCCCGAAGAAGTCACCACTTTGTGGAGGTGACGGCACGATTGAGAGAGTGCCGGGAATGGCCGCGCACCGCTGCGCGGTGCGCGGAAGCTTCGGTGAGCAATCTCGAAAGCTTATGCACTTCGCGAGTAAGCACGCACTCGATATTGACGGTCTTGGCGAGCGAACAGTCATCCAGCTCATGGAGGCAAATTTAGTTGGAGAGTTTGATGACTTCTTTGAGCTAACTCGAGACGAGCTACTGGCCCTTGAAGGCTTCAAAGAGAAGTCAGCAGATAATCTTATAGAGGCGCTGCGAAATGTAAGCAACCCATCTCTTGATCGTCTGCTAGTTGGCCTCTCGATTTTGCATGTAGGAGAAGAGACCGCGCTTCTCCTAGCTCAAAACTTTGAAACTATTACGCGTCTTTCGCTCGCATCTGAAGAAGACATTGCACACATAAAAGGTATCGGAAGCGTTGTTGCAAAGTCTGTCACTGAATGGTTTGCAGATGAACAAAATCAAAAGATACTTGAGCGACTCTTAAAACACGTGCAGCCGCAGGCAGTTGAAAAACCAATCTCGAGCGGACCATTAAAAGGAATGACAGTTGTGGTTACGGGCACACTTGAAGGATTCTCACGCGAAGAAGCAGAGGAAGCAGTGCGAAAAGCCGGAGGCTCTGTTGTGGGAAGTGTCTCAAAAAGCACATCATTTGTAGTCGCGGGAGTAAGCGCCGGATCGAAGCGTGGAAAGGCAGAGGAGCTTGGTGTAGAGGTTATAGCTGAAGCAGAATTCACCCGTCGTTTAGGGAGATAGGTACATATCACGGATTCGAAGTTATTTTTGGATTATGATAGAGTTAGATATATGGCAACAACAGATGATGTAAAAAAGCTTGCAGCACTAGCCCGCATCACAGTGCCCGAGGAGAAATTGGCGAAATTCGCTGAGGAATTCGAGGCAATTCTTGGGTATGTGAGTAAGCTCGACGAGCTCGTCGTCCCACAGGCAACTCCACTCCTCCCATATACAAATGTGTTTCGAGCAGATGAAAATCCACACGAGATAGGGAAGTATACCGAAAAACTCACGGAGCAATTTCCTGCACGAGAAGGCGACTTGCTTTCAGTGAAGCAGATTTTGATTCACGATTAATGTATGGCTATTTCAACGGACAAACTTAATACGCTAACTATTGCTGAGGCAGCTCGCGCGCTTCGCGCGCGAGAGTGTACTGTGCCCGAACTTTTCGAGGCCTGTGCTTCAGCATCGCTTGCACAAAATACTGAATTGAATGCATTCCGTGAACTTTTTTCTGACGCAACAACCGATGCTTTAATTGCTGCAGCACAAAAGCAAATTGATGATGCAATTGCGGGAGGACCAACTGCACTCGAAGCACTTCCACTGATGTGCGGTATTCCAGTTGCTACAAAGGACAACATCTTGATTGATGGACGTATCGCAGGTGCTTCAGCAAAGATGCTTGAGAACTATAAAGCAACATACGACTCAACAGTGGCCGCAAAGCTACGAGCACAAGGCGCGATCTTTATAGGTCGAACCAACATGGACGAGTTTGCACTTGGTGGCTCTACAGAAAATTCAGCGTATGGAGTGACAAAGAACCCGCACGATACTGGTAGAGTTGCAGGAGGCACAAGCGGCGGCTCCGCCGCCGCTGTCGCTGCGAACCTTACCATTGCAGCTCTCGGTACTGACACTGGAGGTTCAGTTCGAAATCCATCTAGCTATTGTGGTGTTGTTGGTCTCAAACCTACATACGGTGCAGTATCACGATCCGGACTCATCGCTGCGGCATCATCTTTTGATCAAGCCGGTCCAATCACAAAGACAGTCGCAGACGCAAAGATACTTTTCAATGCTATTAAAGGTCATGATCCACTCGACTCTACAACAATTCCTGCCGACTTTACATACCCAGTAGCAGATGCGATTCAGTCACAAAAGAAAACACTAAAGATTGGCGTGCCTCGACACCTGCTCGAAAAAGGTCTTGACCCAGATGTTGCAAAGAATTTTGAAGCAACTCTTGAAACGCTTAAAGCAGAAGGTCACGAAGTGATCGACATTGCACTTCCTACAAGTTCATATGCGATCGCTGCGTACTACATCATTAACTTTGCAGAAGTTTCCACAAACCTTTCCCGATTCGACGGTATTCGTTATGGGCATGCAGCGAGAGGGAAGACACTTCTCGATGATTATCTCGAGAGTCGTACTGAAGGATTTGGTGACGAATCAAAGCGTCGAATTCTTCTCGGCACATTCGTACTTTCCGCAGGCTACATTGATGCCTACTATCGCAAAGCACTTGCCGCACGAAGTCAGCTCGCTACAGAATACACAAATGCACTAGCAGAGGTAGATGTGATCGCAACTCCAACCATGCCGACACCAGCATTCGTTATTGGCGAGAAGAGCGATCCAGTTTCAATGTACCTTGAAGACATTTTTACGGTGACAGCAAATCTTACCGGACTCCCTGCACTCTCTGTTCCAATGGGTACCGTTGCGCGAGGTGACAAAAATATCCCAGCTGGAATTCAATTCACTGCACCAAAAGGTGCAGAAGATCTCCTGTTCACAATAGGTGCAGCAGTCACCGGAGAAACGGTATACTAAAGGAATGAATCCTTCTGTGTATCCTGTTGGTCCCTCCATACATTTTCTCAACGTCGCATACTTTTTCCAGCTGTTATACAATCTCGTATTTTCTGGACAGGCACTTTCATTTAATTCCATAAGTGATGTTCTGAATACTATTTGGATATTCTTCACACTCTTTGCGTATCTTTTCTCACTCATTTGTATAGGTGTGCTTGTCTATCTCTCAGCACGGTATTATCAAGTAAAGGCAGAGGACGCACAAAAATACACAACCATTTCAAAGAAGGAAGCGGATGCAAAGCTCGAAGATTCACGATGGACGTACATCCGCAATTTAATTGAGAGTACGCAGCAAAGCGATTGGCGTCAGGCAATTATTGAAGCAGACATTATGCTTGAAGAATTACTTACGAAGCTCGGGTATTTCGGAAGCAGCATTGGGGACAAGCTAAAGAATGCAAATCCAGCACAATTTCATACACTCAATGATGCTTGGGAAGCACACAAGGTTCGAAACGAAATTGCGCACAGAGGTTCGGAGTTTGAATTGTCAGACCATGTTGCGTTTCGTACCATCAATCACTACGAGAATGTGTTTAAAGAGTTTCACGTGATCTAAGTGACTATCTATTTATTTGAGTAGATGCAGAAACAATACTTGCCAATATTCTACGCCGAAGAGAAGTTCCGTTTCTTACTTTTATGCGTAATGTTCCAGTGTATGTATCAGAATCTCGAGTTACGGAACTAGTTTTAGTATTTATAAAACTAGGTTTTGTGAATTGGGTACGTGGTATACCTGTGGCCATAGTCCACTTATTTTGAATTTCTTCTGCTTTGTCGGAATAACGATCATTAATTGTTACTCTTGCCACAAGTTGATCTTTGGAAATTTGATAATTTTGTCTTAGCCATTCAATAAATATCAAAATAATTTGAGGGTCACTGTTTGTAAATCCAAGTTCTTGGCTACCTTTTTTATATCCCTCTCCCCAATATAGTCCTAATCCTAGAATAAAAAGATCCCTATCTGTCATTTTACCCACATCACTTTCTCCATTTTGTTTTTGAATTCGTATGTCATTGGTCTTATATTTTTTATTCTTTTCTATCCAAGGTAATAGGGCTTTTAGTCCAGCTTCTTTTCTGTGTGTATCTAAGGTTACTTTTTGTTCCTTAGTAAGTTCAATGTTTTTGCACCATCTGCTCGCAGAGCTTTGACTGACACCTAGGAGTCGGGTAATTTCCTTAACGCTTTTGCCTTCTTTTCTTAAAACTTGAGCCGCATGTTGGAGATCAGATTTCATAAAAGTACTATGTATAGGTATATTGTACTATATACTGGTTCCAATAGCTAATATTGCTCTTTATCAAAATGTGTCTTACACTCTTGGGAGTAGGCATTTATACAGTAGATGCCTAGATAGAACATAGCGGGGTAGAGGAGAGGTACCTCGGGAGGCTTGAACAATTCGGGCGTGCGCGCGAGCAATTGCGCGTAAGATTACCTGCCAAATTCGGTGAAACCCTAACGTCTACCGTTACAAGTAGACGAACGGCAATGCCGAGCCAAGCTCTCTTGTGTATACAAATACACGAAAGAGAAGGTGTAGAGACTAGACGGTAGGCATCCAGATAGAAGCAATTCTGCCAGGATGAAGGCATAGTCCAGACCACAAATCGAAGTGCGAGCAATGAAAATTGTAGTGGTAAGCATAACCTCCAGACGCCGGTTCGATTCCGGCCCCCGCAACAAAAATATCTTTAGAGTATACTAATAGTCTCGCTCAAAATGGATACACTTGACACTCAAATTCCAGTACAGGAACCAGACGAAGTAATACGTCACAACAACAAACGTCTGCTGGTTCTCATTGGAATACTCATAGTAGTTTGCATTGGCGCTGGGACGTATTTGGTTTATGCGTTTGCACAATCGAATCGTACTGAACAAAAAACAGTAGCAACCTCAGTTGAAAGTCAAAATGCTTCAAACATTAACTATCACTCTATTGTCGGCACATCACCAATAAAAACCATTAAGACGTCGTGGGGTGGATTAGGGAAAATATATAATGGCGGCACATTCATACGTGGTACATACGCAGGAAAAATTCTGTCAGTATATATCGAGGAGCTCTCTCCAAATTCTAATTCATGGGGAGACATTGCTGGTTACGGCTACTTCATTTCTGATGCATCGGGCACTCCTGTGGTGTGGGACGATACATACTTTGTTCAGTCGGGACTTGGAGCTTTTGGCGGGGGAGAGCAATTGTACCCTCTTGATGCTGCAACAACGACGAGTCAGGAATTAGGTCTCACTGCGGCTACACATAAAGACCTCACAAATGTTCTTCCTGAGGAGCTTCGTTACAATGCAAACATACAGGCTCAAGATGGTCGGGGAATGTTCACGTTAGTAAATGGGTATACAAGTATTGGTGTGAATCCTAATAACTCCAGAAGTATAATCGAAACAATCGCTACAACCACGAATGGATTCAGTATCGATCGGGTTTCTGATATTAATCCACCTAGCAATGAGTACATAGATATGTTGAATGTTCTGTCCCGTACTTCTGGTAGCGGTTATTATCTCATGCCACAAAGTTATAGGTATTTTATTGAGCTTCCGTTTGGAGGAAGAACGGCTGCTCACATCATTCCGAGTTTTCTTAAGTCAGATCAGGATGTGCCGCTTTCTACTCTAAGCAATTTTTCTCCTGTAATCACGTGGAGCAAGGGATCGACAACTACTGGTGAGCAGTATCATGTGGCAGAAGACACAATTAAATCTTCAGTTGACGGGGGTACAGATGTTATCTCAAAGTATTCACCAGCAATACCTTTCTTAGAATGGAAAAAGAACTTAGTGCAGACTGGTACAGCTCCTAAAGGAGACCCTATATATGAATTACTTTCTCGACCTGTAGGTCCTTCTGGTAGTCACTCATTGTTTTTCTGGCAGAGCCCCTATGGTGAATGGTATTCATACGTAAGTAATACACTAGAGTCCCCATACGGACCGACGGATTAATGTGCAAAGAATTTACATAATAGGTTTTGGAATTGATGAGTACAATCATCCCGGTGCCCAAATTGTTCTAGGAAAGATTTATTTTTTAAAGTTTTCCACAGTTTTGTTTTTTTGTTAGTAAGGAACCATGTGTAATGTAAGGGTGTTTTTAAAAAAAAGAATCTTAATGACAGCACTTTTCATATATGTGCTCGAGATACTTCTTTGTAAACATAAATATACTTTAAAATATAGATAAATCGGATGTAAGTAATTGTGATTTCGATTTATTTACTCAAATACTTTTTATAAATAAGTTAAAGAGCGATGCGTAGTCTTTTCATCAGAATTTATTTTTTATTATCACTCCTACTATATAGGTGTGTTTTTCAAAAAAGACACACGTAACCATGTCGTATGATAAACAGAACGCACATGAAATTTTGTACGCTCGCACAAACCTTCAACGCACGGAGCCTGGTCTCCGTTTTTGTATTGCTGTTACTTCTTGCGCCAGTTGCGCCAGTCCTTGTTTCAAAAGTTCATGCACGTCCACCAAATGGTGTGAATCTTCCAGCAGCGGATGGTATCTATAATGCTGCGAGCTACATCACGAATGAGTACTGGGGCCAAACGGCACAGTCATGCGGATACGCGTACGACACTCAAGGAGGAACTGATAGCACAGGATGGACTACGATCGATTGTACGACCAACATTCCTATTCCACCTCCATCAGGTGATGGACCTCATGTCCTATATATAAGTGCGTGGGATAATCCCGACTACACTGGTTTTCAGTACAATTGGAGCGTGAGCTTTACGTATGACAACACACCACCGCCAATCATCATAAATAGTCCCATGGACAATTCTGAGATTGCTGACGCTGACTGGGCTAATCCAAGTATTGCGTGGGGAGACTCATCAACATGTGAGTATCATCTTGATAGTGACCCCTATCAAACACCTGGTAGTACGTGTGGTCCAGACATCGACATGACAAAACCTGCACCTGGTTCACACACACTCTATGTGCGTGGTACCGATGTAGCTGGGAATCAAACTGAACAATCAATTTCATTTACACTTGATGCACCAATAGATAATGGAGGGGGTCCGCCAGCAACAACTGCACCAACCGTAACATTTGATACTCCAACTTCAATTACCCAGACAGGTATAGTGCTTCACGGAATTGTCACAAATGACGGTGGAGATGTTGTGAATGACTGGGGTGTTTCGTATGGTAGGACGTCTGCAGTAGATCAGAATAGTTATGAGCACCGAGTAGGTGCAGATCTTGGTGCGGGTACTAATTTTAGTAGTACGCTTTCTGGACTAACATGCAGCACAAAGTACTACTACCGCACATGGGCAGGCAGTGCTTCAGGGTATGGTCAAAGTGACGAGAGTTCGTTCATGACAAGTGATTGTGCGAGTGATGATATTACAAGTGGGCTCGTTGCTGATTGGGAATTTAATGATGGCTCAGGCACATCAGCGACAGATAGTACGGGTAACGGAAACACAGGTACTCTTAATGGAGGAAGTACGTGGGGAGTTGGTAAGACAAGTGGAGGCATTACATTTGATGGTACAGGGTACGTGACTGTTGCGTCACCAAGCCTAATCCCTGTAGGGAGTTCACCGTACACACTAAGTGCATGGATAAAGACTACTGGCACAAATGGCCAAGGCATTATTGGGTGGGGAGATTATGGAACTCAGAGTGCAACGAATGCGTTCCGGCTTGCGAGTTATGGTGATTGTAATGGTGGGAATGGGCTCGATAATTACTGGTGGGGGAATGACGTCGTCGGTTGTGCGAATAACGGCACAAATTTATATGATGGGACTTGGCATCATGTTGTCACTGAATACGATGGGAATGCTCGACAAATATATATTGATGGTACGCTTGTGACGTTTGATAATCCGATTCCAATAAACGTAACTCGTGACGACAACATCACGATCGGTGCAACCTACCTTGGGAACTCGGAAAACTTTAACGGAACGATTGATAATGTGCGCGTATACAATCGTGCACTTTCAGATCCACAAATTGCAGCACTATATGCAGTAGACGGAGGAAGTGGTGGCGGGGGAAGTCCTGCACCAGAGCTTGGTGATGGATCACTAGGAAATCCTTTCCAAATAACTTCATGTGCTCAACTCGAAGCAGTGAATCAAGATGTTTCAAAAAGCTACGTTCTCGAGAATGATCTTGATTGTTCCGCTGATGGAAACGCTGCAATGATGGGGGCTATAAGTACACCCTTCACCGGACACTTCGATGGATTGAATCACACAATTAAGGTAAACATAAGTCAGTCGAGTGGTGTTGCGGGTCTTTTTGGATACACAAGTAATGCAACTATTTCAAATGTAAACGTTACTGGTGCGGTTGCAGGTGTAAGTCACGTAGGTGGGCTTAGTGGAATTGATATTTCATCTACGATACACCACGTGAGCTCAAGTGCGACTGTGAGCGGAAGTGGAGTTGTGGTTGGAGGATTGATTGGGTATACCTCAGGTACCATACTTTATGAAGCGTATACACAAGGAGCTGTATCAGCTGCTTCTTTCGTGGGTGGACTTATTGGTGATGCAAATTCCATAACTGTCACGGATGCGTACGCAAGTGGAAGCGTAACAGGCGGAGATAATACTGGTGGCTTGATCGGGCACGCAATTAGTGGGCCAGGATCATTTATTAATGTATTTGCAGCTGGGTTGGTTACAGAAAATGCTGGAGGTAGTGTTGGTGGGCTTGTGGGGAACACCGTTAGCGCAGGAACAATAGTGAATGGATATTTTAGCGCAGGAAACACTGGTCAATCGTACTGCGCCGGAAATGCGAGTGCAGACGGTTGTACTGAAGAATTTTCCTTAGGCACAGATCAGTATTTCTTTTATCAGGAGCATCCCCCAATGAGTTCGTGGGATTATTCTGTGTATGGTTGGCAGGTAAATGATGGTGACTACCCAACATTCTCAGCTGGCTTCGTGCTGCCTCCAAGTGTTACGACTGGTACGACAACAGACATTAGTACTGGATTGACGTCAGAGATTGTACAGCTCGGACTCACGATTAATAGTGTTTCAGCAAGTTCGATTACAACAATTGGTGTTCAGTACGGCACTGACACAAACTATGGTTCAATAGCGCAATCAACGGTAAGCCCATACTCAGCTGGTCAGTATGTTGTTGAAGCGGATGAGATGACGTGTGGCACGACGTACCACTATCGAGCATTTATTGTTGATGGCGTAAGTACTACCTATGGCGCAGACCGATCATTCACCACAAATGATTGTGAGACAGTTACAATCGCGAGTCCTGCTGCAAAAACAACAATTACCGAGAGTGGTTGGCATCCATCTGTATCTTTTAGTAATGCATTTGTCACCTGCGAATATGCATATGATGGTGCGAGCTATACACAGCTCGATAGCTGTACTTCAACCATACCTGCACCTGAGTCCAGCGGAGCACATACGCTTTATATAAAAGGTATCGATGGCTCAAATCAGGAACTCGCGGAGTCCGTTGATTTTACATATTCGTCACAAAGTACATTTGAAGGATTTGGTGCGGGCACGACTGAGAATCCATACCAAGTTACAAGTTGTCTCCAGCTCCAGCAAATGGACACTGCACCACAGGCTACATACGATTTGCAAAATAACATCGACTGTTCGGATACCCAGAACTGGAATGACGGTCGAGGTTTCAATCCTGTTCAATTTAGTGGTGTGCTTAATGGTCACGGACATGGTATTCAGAGTCTTACCATCAATCGTCCGACAGAACCTGTTGCCGGCCTCTTTAATTACTTAGATGGTCAGGTTTATAGTCTTCATCTCGATGGAGGTTCTATTACGGGAGACTTTGCGGTCGGATCAATTGCTGGTGTTGCGGGTAATACTCAGGTAGTTGGTGTTTCATCGAGTGCAAGCGTCTATTCTAACGACTCAAATCAAAATCAGCTCGATGCTCTGGGTGGTCTTTTCGGATATGTACAAGATTTAATTATTCAGAAGAGCTCATTTACTGGTACAGCGAGTTCTAATGGAGAGACAGTAGTGGGAGGACTTATTGGAGAGGTTGATGGCGGGGCACAGATTTCAGATAGTTTTTCAAATGCAAACATGGAAGGTTTTGCTACGGGTGGACTCATAGGATATATAAATGGTGATACTGATGGCGTCAGCATTACGCGCACGTATTCAGCTGGTCAGCTATTTGGATACGTAGTTGCAGGTGGCTTTGTGAGTGCGTCTACTGAAAATGGTGGTCCATCAGCCGCATCGACCATTATTAGCTCGAGCTTCTCTGTGGCAACACTTTATAGTGCGAACGCTCCAGTTGGTGGGATATATGGATATTTGGATCTTACAAATCCTCAATTTAATTCTGTGTACTATGACGTAACGGCAACTGGTAATGGTAATTGTGTAGCTGCGCTTGGAGATCCTGAAGGCTGTACGCCAGTGAATATAGATGGAACAGATAACTCACGATATATAAATACTTCAGATCCAAGTATCGGACCACTTGGAGATTTTGATTTCAGTACAGTGTGGAGCATTGCCGACGGAATGTATCCACAACTCCAGGCACTAGGAAGTGTTGGTTTTGCAACTGCGCCAACTATTGTGACAGCTACTGCAGCAACTACAGACGGACTCTCAATTCCATTTAGTTGGACAGCTCCGTCAGATACTGGAGGATTTTCAATACAGTCATATCAGTATTATCTCCAGCCTCATGGCGATACTTTAAATCCTGGTGATGAAGGTGCTTTTGCCAGTACTACAGACTCAAGTGCAACTTCAGATGTCATCATAAACAGCTACTATCTTTCATATGGCTCTTCATACGATCTTCGCATTCGCGCAGTTACATCGTATGGAAATGGTGCGTGGAGTGATCCTGTTACGATAACATTTGGAGCTGCTCCGCATGCACCTGAAGATGTTCCTGTGGTGCGTAGTACCGGGGGAGGCAGTAGCGGGAGTGGTGGTGGAACTATACAAAATAATCGTAGTGCAAGCTCGTCGCCAAGTGTTTCTCGTAGTCAGCTCCTGGAGCAGGTAGCAACCCTTAAGGCAAAACTTGCTGCAGTACTTGGCCAAAGCACCGATCCTCGACTCGCAGCTCCTCTAAATCTCACTGTACGGATGAAAGGCACAAATGTCGCTGCTCTGCAGACGCTACTCATTGCACAAGATGCCGGGCCTGCAAGTAAGAAGCTTGCGAAACTCGGTGCGACTGGCTATTTCTCACTCGCCACCCGCGCTGCGCTTATAGAGTATCAAAAAGCTTATGGTATTACGCCTGCAACAGGATACTTTGGATCGCTCACACGTGCACAGATGAAAGCTGCGGGATTGGATGGGCTTTGGTGGTAGGTTTAAAGTCATACTTTTTGATTTACCAGCATCCGCTATGTTCCCGTAATAAATGTTTTATACCAAAGTCCGTATACATTAAAAATTTATTAAGATTTTCGTGCTTTAATAGGGGTATATTACTAGCATTAAATCCATGAAATACATACGCCGAGCTGCGTTTTTGTTTGTGCTGGTAGGGGCTTTCTTACATATGCCTTCGGTTACATACGCACAAACGTATTCATGGACAGCCCACACAGTTCTTGGACAAGCTAATTGGGTAGGGGTTTCATCTGCTGCAGATGGTTTGCACATGGCAGCAATTTCAGCGGTTGATCTTACTAATGCAAATGCATACATTTATACGTCTAATGACGGAGGCGTTACCTGGACAGCTCGTACAGGAGCAGGTTCAAATGCCTGGAGCAGTATTGCCGAGTCATCTGACGGTTCGCACATTGCCGCAGCCGTAAATGGTGGAGATATATTCACTTCATCTGACGGCGGTGCAACATGGGAAGATCGATCTATAGCGGGCTCTGCAAGTTGGACAGCTATTGCTTCCTCGGCAGATGGATCATTTATAGCAGCGACTGTTGGAGGAGGAGATATATTTACATCTCCTGACGGCGGCACAACGTGGCACGATGAAGCTGGTGCTGGATCTGCCACGTGGTCTGGCATTACAGTCTCAGCAGATGGCACGCATATTGCTGCTTCGATTCAATACTACGGAGATATATTCACGTCTCCTGATGGTGGCACAACGTGGAATGATCATCAAATAGATCCAGGGGCTCACGATTGGAGAGCAATTGCAGCATCTTCCGATGGTTCGCATATTGCTACTGTTATGAATAATGGCGATGTATTCACTTCGTCTGACGGCGGCACAACGTGGCACGACCAAGTAGATCCAGGAGCACACAGCTGGACAAGCATCACGTCTTCTGCGGATGGCATGTACCTGACAGCAGTAGAAGGAGTCACAAATGGTAGTGGAAACAGTGGAGACATATATACGTCCTCAAATGGAGGAGGTGCATGGACTGATCAAACAACAGCTGGCGCCCGAGACTGGAAATCTGTTTCTTCAGCTGCTTCACATAGTAGTCTCGTCGCAGTTGCATATAACTCTGACGTATTTACATCAACTGACGGAGGAGCAACTTGGCAAAATCGTGGTGTGCCTGGGCCTTTGTATTGGCGTAAAATCGTAGCGTCTTCTGATGCATCACATTTAGCTGCAATTACAATTACGGGCGACATTTATACTTCAGCAGATAGTGGTGCCACATGGACAGAGCAGTTAGGTTCTGGTTCGCATCCTTGGCAAGACATTACGTCGTCTGCAGATGGTTCGCACCTTGCCGCAGTGGAGGCTAGTCCAGGATATATTTATACTTCAGCAGATAGTGGTGTCACATGGGTAAAGCAAACAGATCCAGGTACACAACCATGGTCAAACATTAAATCATCGTCAGATGGCACGCATCTTGTTGCGGTTGCAAGTAATGGTGGTATCTATACTTCTACAAATAGTGGATTTAATTGGACAGATCGGACTTTCCCAGGCACGTATAGTTGGCTGGGTCTCGCCTCGTCTGCAGATGGCACGTACCTTGCAGTTACTGATGACAACATGGGTGATATTTATACTTCAACTAATAGTGGTGCAACGTGGAATGATCAACCAAGTGCCGGGCCACGTTATTGGAGCGCAATTGCCTCTTCTGCTGACGGGTCATATCTGATAGCTGCAGATAGCAATAATGGTGCACCGGGTGGTTACATTTATATGTCTACAGACGCTGGGTTGCATTGGGCAGATCAACTTGTTCCGGGCACGCAAATTTGGACATCAGTTTCGTCCTCAGACGATGGTTTGCATGTAGCTGCAGTCTCTTCTTCTGCAGATATATTTACATCAGATAACGGCGGGACTACATGGACTGACCAAGTAAGTGCTGGATCGAAGCCATGGCTCGGTGTTACATCATCCGCAGATGGAACAAAATTAGCCGCTGTGGCCTTTGGAGATTCCGCTATTTACACTAATTTCACTGCATCATCTCCGACGCCACCAACTGTTGCTACTCAACCGGCGTCAGATGTGTCACTTACAAGCGCACAACTCCATGCTAATTTAACAGCAGTAGGAGGTAGTGCTGTGACTCAAGAGGGTTTTGTGTATGGGCTTACTGCTGCATACACAAGTACGACAACCTCAGTTAGTGGTGGTTTTTCAACAGGAGGTTTTGCTAATGTATTGTCCAGCCTTGTGTGTAATACGACCTATCATTACTCAGCATACGCAGAAAACTCTGATGGATTTGCATATGGATCAGACGGATCATTTACCACGTCTGCATGTGTGGTAGGTGGTGTGAGTGGCGGAGGAAGTACGGGATCAGGATCTACACCGTTATCTCAAGCTTTGTACTTCATACAAACAAATCAAATTCCAAAACTTGTTGCAGTTGTAACTACATACAAACAAGTATTTATCGGTTATCAGCAATCTGGTCTCTCTCTTCCGGCACAGATCTTGTTAATACTTAATCCACTCACGTCAGTAACCACATCTTCAGCAGTGTCGCCTGTAGCACAAACAATAAAAGTGAAATATCAATTTACACGCAACTTGACGATCGGGAGTACCGGCACAGATGTTGCAAACTTACAGAAGTTCCTCATTGCACAAGGTGCTGGTTTGGCCGGCAAAGCCTTGTCGGCCCACGGAGTTACTAAGGTCTTTGGATTGATGACAAAGGCTGCTCTTATTGAATACCAAAAGCAATCTGGAATTAAGCCTGCATCTGGGTATTTCGGTTCCATTACTCGTACGTACATAGCATCTCATTAGGATTGGGGGTATGCTGGGATATAAATGAATCCACAAAAAGTGCACACTATAAAATTCTGTATACCGCCAGTAGCAGTTGCGAAAGAAGCAATGCGCGGACTTGAGCTCCGTGCGCAGTTTCGACGAGGAGGTACGGCCGTTGGACTTGATCGAGCGCGCGTACTCGCGCGCCGGGATAAGCTCACGCCACACGAGATTCGCCACATGTATGCATACTTTGCACGCCATGAAGTCGACAAGAAAGGAAAGAATTTCTACAACTCTATACGTCCATCGAACGGATATATTGCGTGGTTGCTATGGGGAGGAGATGTTGGTAGGGAATGGGTAACGAAAATCCGAGCTGAAATACTTGCTCAAGAAAATTGATATACTAGTACCATGAATAAAAATATTTCGATAAAAGGAGTTTAACTATACGAATGTTCGCGCATATGATGAGAAGTGTGCGAATGATGTCTGGGAGAAAACACTTCAATTTTTACAGAAGTAAACACGGGATTCGGCAAGCCGAATCCCGTGTTGAGGTGCATTGATGTTTATCTTTCCATCTCGAAAAAGAAGTACATCAGATCGCGTATGGCTTCCCGTGTATTGATTGGTCGATGAAATGCATTTCTGTACCAGAATTCACTTCCGACCAAGGTCGGCTCTTCGTGCACGCCAAAGCGTGCACGAATGCTTTCTGGATCACATGCACGTGGATCGCTCGAAGTACCGACTATTTTGAGAAGTTTTTCAACACTCTCGACTTCAAGTAGCAGAGCGAGTCCTATTTTTCCTACCAGATCCTGAGCGATACTGGTCCGTGCATTCGGTGACATGTGATCGTATAGCACTTCTATCATTGGTACACTGAAGCACGTCCTCTTTATCTGAACAATCCGAACACCCGCCTCCGTGAGTGTTCGTTGAATCTCGTCTGCCTGGTCTAGTGCGTGGGGTTTGATAATTCCACAGATGTACATGGTCGACCTTTCTGTTGTGCGTCCATATGTACGGTATCAAAAAGCACCTGAAGGAATCTTAAAGTAGTTCTAAACTTTTTCTGAATTTAGGCGTGCTGTCCAACAACCTTGAAGTTCAAGTATAGATTGAAAAGGTAGTTCAAAACACCAACGATACCAGCAACGGCGACTCGTGCGACGATATAGAAGAGGCCGAGATATGTCACGAGGACTTCAACTAGTGCAGTTGTTACAAATGCACCTCCGATTGCGACAATTGCGAAATATACATATCCATTAGTCCAGCCACGAGTGGTACCCTTAAAGACCAGCTTTCTACTAACTGCATAGTTGCAACTCACTGCGATCAAAAATGTTGCCGGCGTCGCAATGTATATAGGAAATTTTAAAATACTCACAGCCACATAAAGCAGGGCAAGGTCGAATAGAAATGTGGAGACTCCGACCGCGCCGTATTTCAAGAATCGTGTCGCTCCGTTTTTCATACTCAAATGGTCTTCGGTGGAAGGGTTTTTAGTACGTTTCGGTACTCGTTATATATGAGCGCTATGACCACAAAATCAAATAGCGTCAGCGCGACGAGCAGAAGGGAAGGTGTGAGAATGTATTGATACACCTGGTACGCGATAAATATAAGCAATACAACAATAGATGCGGGGTATGCCCATGTCTTTTTGAGGAAAAGACATACCACCAGTATCAACTTTACGATGCCGTGACTCAAGAGGTAGAGCGCTGCAAATGTAGTACTCCCAATTGAGAGCGTGTGTGCAAAATGCACGAGAAACTGTGCAAATACGTCTGAAGGATCATCACTAAGTTCATCAAGACTGAAAAGACTAATGAATTTATTTATCGATGCAGGTGTAACAAAAAAGAGCAGTATGCCGCCAAGTGTCTCTACAAATGCTGAGATTCCTTTAATTAGAATACTGAACTCAAATAGTTCGTGGAGATTTTTTTGTGTTTCTTGCTTGTTCATAACTCAACCCTACCATAAAACCTAGTATCTCGCAGTGATATACTGTAGCAAATGAGGTGGAATATCATACTTACTATCGTAGCCGGACTGCTTATTGCGGGTATGGTGTGGTATGCATTTCTGCATGGCGCTCAGATAGACGTCATGAATCCACAAGGACCAATTGCACTCCATGAACGTGGGGTGATCATTGCAACTGTCCTGCTTGCGATGATTGTGGTCGTCCCTTTGTTTATCATGCTCTTTTCGTTTGCATGGAATTTCCGAGCAACTAGTAGGAATGCCGATCGAAAGCATTCTCCTACATGGGATCACGATAGCTGGTGGACCAATGAAGTCATGTGGTGGATTGCTCCTGCTGTAATTGTGTTTATCTTGGCAATTATTGCATACGAGGGCTCACATGAACTCGACCCATACAAACCAATTGTCTCAAAGAACCACGCACTCACTGTGCAGGTCGTCGCGCTCGATTGGAAATGGCTGTTTATATATCCAGAGCAGGGAATTGCAACAGTTAATGAGCTGGAATTTCCGGTAAACACGCCAGTGCATTTTGATATTACATCCGATGCACCAATAAATACTTTTTGGATTCCAAGTCTTGGTGGGCAAATTATGGCGATGCCAGGAATGACGACACAGCTTTATCTCATGGCTACGAGACTCGGCACCTTTAAAGGTGCTTCGGGAAATATCAGTGGGGCTGGATTTTCTGGTATGACGTTTGCAGCGAAGTCAGTTTCAGACAGTGACTTCAAGAGTTGGGTTGCTGTCATTCAGGCACAATCAAATCCACTCAATCCGGACACTTATTCTATTCTTGCGAAGCCAAC
>CAJEYI010000007.1 GCA_903994795.1 uncultured bacterium | reverse complement strand
TCAAGTGTCTCCCGTCCCATGAAATACAGACTCTCTGTCTCTGTACGTCCCCATGTCCACCAGAGATTCTCCTTGGTGTCATGGTCGCGAAACACCAGAGCGCACCAGCTGGTGCGCTCTTCGCGCACTCCAAAATAGAGTGCGTCCACTAGGAGGTGCACGGGTCGTGGGTGATGTTTCTTCTCCCGCACCACGTACGAGAGCAAGTATGCATAGATGGTCTTTCTATCCAGTGGATACGTCTCTGCGAGTTCTCGGAGTGTTTGTTTGTGGAAGACGAAGTCTATCCAGAGACGGTGTACCGCCGTCTTCTTTTTCTGTCGTGAGAGTGTGAACCGGTGGCCACATTCTTTGCACCCAAACAACTGTTTTCGATTCCCTGAGCTTCCTTTTTTAATAGTCTTTCTTCCTCCACATACCGGACATATTCGTGATTTCGTATTCATGCGAATACAAAAACACGAATATAGCCAGTATTGAAGCCATGGAAATGCTATTTCAGGACACTTTTTTGGGTATTATGCCGATATATCGTTACAGAAATAGATTTGCGAAGTATTAATAGTCAGGCATTTAAGGCACTACTCGATACGCACACGATTTTGCATGTGTGTGGTGGAAGTGTCTCGTATCTGGGTTGGCTGCTTCAGAGTAAGGGCTTTGATACTGAGATAGTTGAATCAGTAAGGTCTGGCAAAGTTGTCTATACTGGCACAAGTGCTGGCTCTATGATTGCATCGCAGGATGTTGCAATGTTTTCGTATGATGATGTGGAGGAGCAAGAATATATCGAGAAGGGTTTTAATATGAAAGGTCTAGGGCTGGTTTCGTGGACTATTGCTCCACATAGTAATTCTCCAGATTTCGTGTCTTCGCATCAGGAGGTTGTTAAAGAGCTTGTCACTAATCCGACAGCAGTTATCTTGCTTCATGACAATCAGGCTGTGTGGGTTGAAAATGACGCTTTTAAGCTTATTCAGAGTATGGAAGAATCCTTTTGAAAAGACTGCTATATTTGATATATGAAACCCAAGGCGTTAATTTTTGATTTCTTCGGAGTTGTATGCTCGGAAATATCACCCTTTTGGTTTGAAGAGCATTTTGCTGAAAAGGGTAATGAGCTTAGGCATCAATATTTGCGTCCTGCAGACTGTGGAGTTATTTCCCAAAAGGAGTTGTTTGACGAGCTTGCTGTTATGGCAAAGGTGTCTCCCGAAGAAATTGAAAAAGACTGGCTAGCACATGTTCGTTTCAACACAGAACTTATAGGTCTTATTCGGGAATTGAAAAGTGAGTACAAAATCGGACTGCTTTCTAATGCAACGTCTCCATTCTTCCATACGGTAATGGCTCTTTCAGGTACGGTAGATATTTTTGATCATGTTGTAGTGTCGAGTGAGGTTGGTCATGCTAAGCCGGAACCAGAAATTTATAATGAAATGATTTCTCGCATGGAAATTGCTCCAAGTGAAGCAATGATGATTGATGATAGTCAGGCAAATGTTGATGGTGCTAGAAACGTGGGAATGGAAGGTCACCTGTATGTATCGATATCAGAACTACGAAAAGTATTAGGTCTATAAAGATTTATTTAACATTGTTTAAATATGAAAGATTATATGGAGTTTGGTATTAAGCAGGAGGGCATAGACTATATTGAACGACATGGAGCGTACGGCGTAGTCATTCAAGGTGACTCTGTTCTCATAGAGACTGCACACATTGGTTATTTCTTGCCAGGTGGTGGAGTGGAAAAAGACGAAACAATAGAGCAGGCTCTGAGGAGAGAGTTTTTAGAGGAAACAGGGTATGAAATTTCATCATACAAAAGTCTTGGTTCTGCAATTGAATACGTAGAAGTTCCAGATAAGCAATTTCACATGAAGAAGGTTGGATATTTCTACGTAGTTGAACTTGGTGCAAAAAATGAGCCGACCTATAGTGATGGGCACGTATATCCTGTTGGGTGGGTACAGATTGAGGAAATTAGGGAAAGAATGCATCTCAAATCACAGCAATGGGCAATAGAGAAGGCGCTGCGGAACTCTGGTTTGTGGTAAAATCTCGAATATGACAAACGATAAGGACGATCTCGTACAACGAGCTGCAAAGCTCGCGCGTAGTGCGCACAGTGGTATGAGTTTTAAGAGCGTAAATGGACATATTCGATTATCAATTGAACATTTGCAGGAGGTGGCTGATCTTGTGTGGGTGTCCGGAGGTTCAGATGTGGAAATCGCTGCTGGATGGCTTCATGACTTAGTCGAAGATACGCCAATGACTGTTGCGGACGTTGCGCGGGATTTCGGAGAGGACGTTGCGCAACTTGTACACGAACTTACTGACGCTGATGATTTAAAATTTATACCGACAGCTGAGCGTAAAAAAATACAAGCCGAGCGTATACGTCACGAAAGCGAGAGCGCGCGACGAATTAAACTTGCAGATCAGACCTCAAATGTGCGAAGGGTTACGGTAGATCCTAAAGTGGATTGGACTCTTGATGGTCGAAGGAACTATGTGATTGGAGCATATAAAATTGCAAAAGAGTGCAAGGGATTAAGTACAGTTCTTGATGAGGCGTTTGATCGTGAGTATGCGCGAGCTCAAAAGGTGCTTCAAATAGATGCATCAACAGTGCAAACCACTGAAAGACTCGATAACGACATGTTGATATAAATATGAATGAGCAAGCACAAGGGAAAAAATCAGTGGTTGCCGCATTAGTCGGGAATTTATTTCTGGCATTTATTAAGACGGGTGTTTCTGTCGCAACCGGATCGGTCAGCATGTTTGCTGAGAGTGTACATAGTATCGCTGACACACTAAATCAGTCCTTGCTTCTTGTGGGGATTCAGCGGTCCAAAAGGCCAGCTGATGATATTCACGGGTATGGCTACGGAATTGAGAGATTTTTCTGGTCACTTATATCTGCATGTGGGGTTTTGTTTATAGGTTCCGGGATTACGATATATCATTCAATCGCATCTATCATTTCACCTGAACATGATGTGCAGGTATTTAGTTTGCTTGGTGTGCTGGTCTTACTGGTGGCATTGGTAATTGAAGGAATTACGTTACTGCTCGCAATTGATGAGCTCAGAAATGAAAAGCCACTTTCTTTTGAAATATTTGAAAATGCTGATCCAGTCTTGCTTGCCGTAATCTATGAAGACGGTGTAGCTGTGTGCGGGGTCGTATTCGCCTTAATTGCCCAGTTCCTCACGTATGCAACTGGTGATGCGAGGTATGACGCTGTTGGTGGAATCGCAGTTGGTTTAGCACTAGGATTTTTGGCAGTGCTGCTAATTATAAAAAATCATCAGTACATCATCGGAAAACCTTTAAGCGAGGATGTGATTGAGGACATCATTGAGTTACTAGGGAAGGATCCGTGTATTGAGCATGTCATCGAATTTAAATCAGTGGCAGTTGACGTGCATAAGTACAGAATCTTTGCAGCAGTCGAGTGGAATGGTACACCGCTCTATGAGGAAATATATGATGATGGAGACCTTAAGGAAGAGTTTGACACAATTAAAGACAGCTTTAAGGAATTTACTAAACTAATGTTTAGAACGACTGACCGAATACCACGGCTTGTAGGAAACCGAATCAACACGATAGAACAGGAGATTATTAGCAAGTTCCCCCAGATTGCGTATGTGGATATTGAGATTAACTAGCAAATTTCAGATGGAAATGTGGTAGCATAAGCACATGAGCGGAGAGGAACGTTGGTATAAATCCCAAGAGCAGATTCTAAGAGAAAGAAAAGATTCGCTTTCAAGGCGAATTGCGACTATTAAAGATATTGCTGAAAGAAATAAGCTCGATTTATCAACTACATCTCAAAAGATTCTCGAAATAGAGGCCGATTTAGGGAAAGTTTTTGATACTTTAGAAGTTAATGGGATTGAGGCAAGAATCTTGTATCTAGAAGGTCGCATAGAAGAATCATTAGACACAACTAGTGGTAATTGGGACATTACATAATTTTAATCAGTTTTTGCTTCGAAGTGTGTCCGGAAAGTATCTGAACATCGTACGGCTTAATTTTAAAATGCTTTGCGAGAAGTTTGATCACGGCATCATTCGCCTCACCATCAATTGGAGATGCTTTGACTGAAACTTTATACATTGCGGACTCATTAAGTTCCTCCACGGAATCTGTCTTTGCGTTTGTTTTGACACGGACAGAGATTTTCATATAGGTTAGAATATACGCATGACGGCAACGAAACAATACTGGCTCATTAAAAGTGAGCCTACAACATATTCAATCTCGAACTTATGCGCTGACAAGAAAACAGCATGGACTGGTATACGGAACTTTCAAGCCCGGAACTACATGCGAGATGAAATGCATATCGGGGATGAGGTGCTGTTTTATCACTCGAGCTGTAAAGAGCCAGGTGTGTACGGACTCGCAAAAGTCGTCTCGGAGTCATATCCAGACGAAACGCAGTTTCATTCAAAAAGTGAGTATTTTGAACCACGGGCTTCGCAAGCGAAGCCCGTTTGGTATCTTGTTGATATTGGCTTTGATAGAAGGTTTAAAAAACCGCTATTGCTTCATGAAATGCGAGAACACAAAAATTTATCTACTATGAAAGTACTCCAGCCTGGGAATCGACTATCTATAACTCCAGTTACACCTCAGGAATTTACTGCTATTCTATCTGTATGCATATAGCAGTTGTTGAAGATGAAAAAAAACTTGCCTCGATAATAAAGGAGGGACTTGAGGCAGAAGGTTATGTGGTAAGCCTGTTCCATGATGGTGAGACTGCAGAAGTAGAGCTTTTAAGAAATAGTGTGATCTATTCGCTCGTAATTCTTGATTTAATGCTCCCTCGTAAGAATGGTTTTGAGGTGTGTGATGCTTTGCGAAAAAATGGAATCGCACTACCAATTTTAATTCTCACAGCCCGTGAATCAGTTGAGGATAAGGTCCGAGCACTTGATAGTGGGGCAGATGACTTCCTAACGAAACCCTTTTCTTTTGATGAGTTGCTCGCACGACTACGGGCGCTTGATAGAAGGTCACGAGGAAAAACCGTAGATGAGATCAAGATTAATACTCTAAGTATCCAATCTAACACTAGAAAGGTGGTGCGTGCAGGCGAGGATGTTTTACTGACTCCAACAGAATACGATGTTCTCAAAATGCTTATTGAGCACTCTGAGCGCGCGCTTACCCGCGAAGAGATTAGTATGGGTTTGTGGGGTAGTAATGAGGTATCATTTAGTAATGTGGTAGATGTGCATATCAGTAATTTACGAAAAAAGATTGACGATAATCATGAATACAAAATTATACGAACAGTTCGAGGACTCGGTTACACAATTCAAAAATAAGATTCAAACAGATGGTTTTTTTGTGGTGCGACTTCAGATAATGTTTTGGTATTTACTTATTGGCTTTGCGATATTTATTGCATTCGGATGGTTGCTGGGATCAGTTACGCTTAGGACTGTACATGATATAGCTGTCATGCAAAGCGGGCAGTCAGTTGAAGACGCATTTGCCTGGTATCATAAACAGTTAATAATTCGCAGATATATAATGAGTGCACTATTTGTGGTGTCGTCGTATTTCTTTGCCGAATTTGCTCTTCTTCCTGTGCGGAGGACTCGGGATATACAAAAACGTTTTGTCGCAACGGTGTCTCATGAATTAAGAACTCCCCTCACAATTATTAAAAATTCATCTGAGATTGCGTTGCGCAATAGTAAAGACTTAAGTAATGAAAAAGCCGTTGAATTGATTAAAAGTAATCTAGAAGAGGTGAATAGAATGACTGACACGATTCAGTTTCTCCTCGCGTATTCGTTGCTTCGAGAACAGAAGAAGATTCCTGAACTCGTACCAATATCACTAACTGAATTAATAGAAAATACGTGGCCTTTGCTACAAAAGGTTGGCTCGGAACACGACATTGTCTTGAAATTAAGTGCAGAGAAAGCAGCTCCTATAAAAGGAAATAGAGTTGCCCTAGAAGGGATGCTTATAAATTTAGTAAAGAATGCAATTGCACATAGTCCCAAAGGTGGAACTGTGTCAGTTTGTATAAAGGAAACTGGATCCCGTGTGCAATTATTGGTCACAGATACAGGAAGTGGAATTCAAAAAAAAGATTTGCCGTATATTTACGAACCATTTTTCCGTGGGAAGAATGAGGAAAAAAGTGAGCAGACACATAATGGTTTTGGTCTCGGTCTCAGTATTGTTAAAGAAGTTGTTGAATATCATAAAGCATTGCTGCGTGTGGACACAAGCTCTAAAGGAACAAAATTCGTAATTACTTTTTTAAAATAACTTATCCACATACAGCCCTATAAAAACATATAGGTTTTACAAATATTAAGGTATTCTTAATAAAGTCTTAAGAAACTATATCTATGAAATCACGCGCCTTTACACTTATCGAACTTCTTGTAGTCATCGCAATAATTGGAGTGCTCTCAGCTGTTGTTTTAGCATCACTTAGCGCAGCAAGATCTAAGGGTAACGATGCTGCCGTCAAAGCAAATCTAAAAACTATTTTGACACAATCGTATTTGTACTACGATACAAATAGTGGTTATGGAGCTACGTTAAGCACGGGCACAACGACAACGACAACTGCAGGAAGTTATTGTGGTCCTGGTCCTGGGACTGGATTGTTCGGTGACACCTCTGTCGTTAATGCAATGAAAGCAGCAACAAATTCGGCTGGCTTAAATGCAAACGTAAATAGAATGCTCTGTAGTATTTATACAAATGGTTCCTTCACATATTGGGAAGTGCTGGTTCCGCTCGCAAGTGATCCTTCCAAAGCATGGTGCGTAAGTAGTAGTGGTGCATCAAAGCAAGTAAATACACCTGCCGTAACTACAGGAGCTCCTGATTGTTAGTGTGTTATAATTTATAAGTCTCGCAGCAGCGCAATGAGCGAACAAATTATTTGTAACTCTTCTATAGAACTATGATGAATTTAATGGCAGGTGCATTTACTGGATTTGGAATGCTTTTTAGTAGCGTTTTTGGAGGGCACCATGGACCACCTCCTCCAGTAGAAGGATCAACAATGCCTCGACAGCATGAGGGCACGACAACACTTGAAGGACATATGGGGATGATGGGAACGAGTACTCAAGAGCGCATGAATGCTAATAAGCCACCTGCAATTTTGGGTAAGGTTGTATCAATATCAGGCACTACACTTACTGTTACGGGTCGTGGAAATATCCCTATGATGAAGACAGGTGAGTCAGTAACCGCAACATCTACTTATACCGTAGATGCATCAGGCGCTAAAATTATTAAGTTTGGAAGAAATGTATCAAGTTCTACTCCAATTACCATAGAAAATATTTCTCAGGGTGATGCGGTGCTTGTAATAGGAACTGTCTCTGGAACAGACGTAACAGCAACCACGGTGGTGGATGGGTTCACCACTGTCCGCAAGCCATTGCCTCCAGCCGAAATGCCAATGAACAAGAATCACATGGCAACAACTACTCGAAATAAGAAATAGTAATTAGATAGTTGCTTTAGAAAAGACCAACGACTTATGGGTCGTCGGTCTTTTCTATTGAAAGTGAAATATTGCAATTTATAGATTTAAGGCATAATATGCCACTATAACCTACATTTATATGAAAAACTCACCATTTTCTTCACTTTTCGCGACTGTTTTCTTGAGTTTTGTCGCCACATTGGCAGTTATTGCTGCAGGGACACCTGTTTCTACTCATGCGCAGTCATACTACGGAAACTACAGCTACCAGGGTCAATATCAGTCCTGTCTCGCTCTTACAGCCTTCCAGGGCCCAGGTTCCATGGATTCATACACAGGTGGTCAGGTAACTCAGCTTCAGCAATTCTTGAATCAGACTGGATACCTTTCTGGCGTTTCTGGTACATATGACAATGGGACATTAGGCGCAGTTATTAACTATCAGCAGTCACATAACATCCAAATTACTGGAACAGTTGGACCAATCACTCGTGCCGCAATCAATCAGCAAAGCTGTGGGTCTGGATATCAGACTCCGTACTCATATCCTGTAACTGGTTATTCAAATGGTAATAACTGCTACTGGACAGGTAGTACCTATAACAGTACGTATGTGTGTACAAATAATTCAATAGTGCCCGTTGCTCCTATTGTTCCAATACCTGCACCAATTATCTGCAATAGCTGGAATAATGGCTATGGCAATTACAATAATTACGGTAACAATTGTAACCCCTACAATAATGTTGTAATTAGCTCACTATCAGCATCGTACAACTACAATACCGCTACGCTTACTGTTCGAGGAAACGGTTTCAGTGCGACAGGTAATACTGTCTACTTCGGAAACACACTAGTCTCTGGTGTGTATTCCTCAGACGGATCAACACTTACGTTCACTGTTCCTGTGGGATACTACTCAGGCACATATGCAGTTATGGTTAAGAATGCTCAAGGTATCTCAAGTAACTCGCTTTCATTTGTATTGAACAACAGTAACAATAATAATTGGAATAATAACTACAATTGGAATAATGGTTACAACTCATATAACCCTGTAAGTCTTTCAAATATTTCAGGACCTTCTGTTGTTCGAGCAGGGGCTGCAAATACATGGACAGTAACCGTGAATGGTACAAATTACAGCAATACAACTCTTACGGCTACATGGGGTGATATTTACACCAACAACTCAGATATTCAACAGTCATATGGAAATGGAAATCAAACGTTTTCGTTCTCTCATGTATATCAGACACCAGGGTCATACACTCTTAGGATTACAGCAACGAGTGCAAATGGAGCAAGTAGTTACGTTACATACCTAGTTACTGTAAGTAGCAACGGAAATCAGTATTACTACCAGTACTAGTTGCCGGTAATATTTTGCAAATTTTGTAGTGGTCCGATGTAGTTCGTCATAAACATTGGCACAGCAAAGGCAAGTCCGACTGCAGGTAAGACAAAGAGCACAATCGTAATTACCATCGTCCAGAAGAAATACTTTCGAGTTTTCTCAACGGAGATGTAAATTTTATCAACCTTTTCTTCAAGGTTAGTTAGTCGTTGTGCAAGTTCTGCATCCATTAGTGATACAGTATAGCATATGACTGTTGCGCGTTTTACATTGAATTGCTTATTTGCACTAAGCGGAGTTGCGCTTGTTGAAGCTTTTCTTGGGTGGCTTCCATACACTGCAATGGAATTGCTGCTGTCATTGCTCATCTTGTTGTTCTCGGCAAAAGTTGCAAATGCACTTTTCGCGCTCTTTACAAAAGCAACACCAATTTCCGAATCTCCCTATATTACTGCACTTATATTATTTTTCGTGCTTACTCCGGTGCAAAGTGCACGAGATGCATTGCTATTTATGATTGTTGCAACTCTTGCAATGCTATCTAAATACGTTATCTCATACAAAAAAGTTCATATCCTCAATCCTGCACTGGTGGGTATCTTGTGTGCGGGACTTGCAACTACAGCTCTAGTTTCTTGGTGGGTCACTGCTCCAGCGATGTTAATCGCAGTTGCAGTTCTCGGATACCTTGTTGTCAGAAAAGCTGGTTCGGACAGAGTGTTCTGGGTTTTTATAGGTACGTCAATTCTATTTTTCGTCGGTACTTCAGTCATTTTTACGCACACAAGTCTCTTGGAGATATCCGGACTAGTGATCAGATTGATTGTGACCAGTCCAGTGCTCTTTTTCGCTGCATTTATACTAACTGATCCTCAGTCCTCTCCACGTATTCGTAAGCACCAGAATATATATGCTGGATTGGTTGGATTTGTGTATCAATTATTGTATGTGCACCTATTTGCCGTTGGGGGGATTGCAATAAATTCAGTCACGTCAGGACTACTTGGAAATACATATGCGTTTATTTTTGAACGCAGGAAACGTCATAGTGTGATATTTAGACATGCGCGAAAACTTACACGAGACATTTTTGAGTATTCGTTTAAGCCGGTTCAGAAAATTACATACCAACCTGGGCAATACTTTGAATTTTCAATTCCTCATAAATCAACTGATGTTCGAGGAAATAGACGAGCTTTTTATATAAGTTCGTCTCCAACAGATCCTCTCTTGCGTATTTGTACACTCGTCCCGAACGAATGCAGCACCTTTAAAGATGCGCTTGTCTCATTAAAAAAGGCAGAGGTACTTTCCATTACCGGACCATACGGAGATCCGTTTCTCCCTAAAGATCCATTGGTTAAATTGTGTGTAGTCGCTGAAGGAATGGGAATCGTACCCGTCATTAGTATCTGCAGATATTTGTCTGATAGACACGAGCGACGAGATATTGTGCTTATTTATTCTGCACGAACACCGTTAGATCTTGTGTACATGGATGAAATTGACAGAATAAAAGATTCAATTGGTGTAAGGGTCATGTATGTACCGCTCGACTTTACCGAGCTTACTAATTGGAACGAAGTGTCTGGTGTTGTGACGTCGGAATTTATCAAGAAGCATGTGCCAGATATCGCTCGTCGAGAGTCGTTTACGGTGTTGAGTTCGGGAACCGTTATCCACAATTGACTATCGAACAAGTGTTCGATTATACTAAAGTGATGTCCGAATCACGGTTACAAGAATATAAAGAAAAGATACTGAAGTTTTATCGTTCACATAAACGCATGCCATCTGTTACCGAGGTGATGAAAGTGTGTGGTTTTTCGTCACGCAGCTCGGCATTCTACGCAATCAATCAATTGGTGAAAGAAGGAATTATTGAGAAGGACGGAACTGGTAAGCTCGCGCCAGCAAGCAAGATTCACGAATTACCCCTAGTCGGACACATTCGTGCTGGGTTTGCGGCACCTGCTGAGGATGAAATGGCTGACTTGATGTCTGTCGGAGAATATCTAATACCACACCCCAATCGTAGCTATTTATTGAAAGTCGAAGGAGACTCAATGATTGATGCAGGAATTCAAGAAGGAGATATGGTGATATTCGAGCGTGCGAAGGAATCAAAGCCAGGAGACATGGTCGTCGCTCTCACAGAGGATGGCTACACACTTAAATTCCTACGGAAGCACGGTACGCAGTTCTACTTGGAAGCAGCAAATGCAAAGTATCCTGATATTCATCCAATGCACGGAGAAATTATTGGTGTGGTAACTGCGACGTTTCGGAAATACTGAGATCCATTTATATATGAATGCAAACTTTCCACGAGCAATAGTGCATTTTGATGGAGACGCATTCTTTGCTTCAGTCGAGCAGATGATGAATTATAAATTGAGAGGGAAACCGGTTATCACTGGGGGTGAAAGAGGTGCTGCGACCTCACTTTCATACGAAGCGAAGAAAAGAGGAATTCATCGAGGTATGCGAATGAGTGAGATTCGTATCCGTTGTCCAGAGGCAGTTATTGTCACTTCGGATTATAGGTCGTATGGAATATATGCACATCGCATGTATTCAATCGTGCGTACATATACTGAAAAAATTGAGGAATATAGTATTGATGAATGTTTTGCAGACATTACCGGGCTCGATGAAAAGATGGGAATGCCGTATGAGGAAATAGTGATGAAGATTAAAGACGAACTTGAGGATTCGCTCGGCATTACGTTTGGCGTCGGTCTTGCGCCAAATAAAACACTTGCAAAGATAGCATCGAAGGCAAACAAGCCCGCGGGTTTTACAGTTATACCTCTCGAGAAAATCAAAGATTTTCTCGAACCTCTCTCAATTCATAGTGTCTGGGGACTCGGTGGTGCATCAGGACAGCATCTTGCGAAGCTTGGTGCTGATACCGCCTATCTGTTCGCTCAGAAGCCCGATATATGGCTCACAGAGCACCATTTTGGCAAGGCATATCGTGATGTATGGCTTGAGCTCAATGGTCATTTCATAAAGAAGCTCACACTTGAGTCACTTGGCCCAACCGATTCCATAATGTCGACTCGCACATTCACCCCGCCATCAGTGAGTCGATCATATATATTCTCGCAATTATCGAAAAATGTTGAACGAGCCTGTGAGAAAGCACGAAATCATAACCAAAAGGCACGCGGTATTTCTTTTTTCTTAAAAACACAAGAATTCACGTATCATGCTGTGTCGATTGAGTTAACTGTTCCAACTGCTGACCCAACTCAGGTCATGGGTTTTATTGACAAGAGGTTTGATGAGGTCTATGCAGAAGGTGTCCTATATCGGGCAAGTGGTGTCACTTTGAGAGGTCTTATTTCTAATGAATCTCACATGCTTGATTTATTTGGAGAGATTCAAGAATTGGCAAGTAAAGGTAGATCATTTCAGGTAGTAGATACTGTAAACAAGAAATACGGAAGGCAGACGATGTTTCTCGGTTCGAGTTTGCAAGCGCTGACTACAAAAAAGTTAAGCAAAGGCGTGAAGAGTAGTCCAATACAGAAGAAGACAATGATTTTGCCGTGCCTTGGTACTGTGTATTAGAAAAGTGATATACTTTGTATATGAAACCAACTCCTCATGTAGCACTTATCGTCATTATTATATTGCTTATTCTCTCGGGTGGCGCCTATTTCTTCATCGTTTCGGAGGCTCACGCTCCAACACAGTCAGGTACAGTGGACACAACTACTGCGACTAATGGAAACGCGGTGCAAAACCAAAATGTTGTAACGTACTTCTGTGATGAGGGAAGCTTCACCGCAACGTTTCTAGATAGCACACTCGCAACTAGTCGTGTAAGTATCGTACTTCCAGGAAATCAAATCATCGTACTTCCACAGGTACGGTCAGGCTCTGGCATTCGTTATGAGCAAGGAGCGAATACTCCAAGTGATGTTCAGTTTGTGGGAGAAGGAGCGAATGCCTTTCTCGTGCAGGGCACAAAGACAACGTACAATAATTGTGTAACTGCAACCGTGTCGCAGGGGGTTGGAGATATGCATATGTTTACTGATGCTGGGAAACTATTCTCCTTTACATACCCTTCTGCGGTCACTATCTCAGGAGGCGGGGTTGGATACGGTACTGACTGGATGGTAAATGCCACATCATCCGGAATGTTGCTTGCGAAGGCAGTATTGCCTAGAACAACTCAGCCAAAGACTAATTTTTCAGGCGCAACCTTTACTGTTGGCACAAGTGCTGACCCTGACGCTGTAGCAAACTGCCTAACAGATTCAAATGGACAGACTGGATCGCGTAAAGGTACTGTAGTTATGGGCGGGGTAACTTATACCAAGTTCCAAGTAAGTGATGCTGGCGCAGGAAACTACTATGACACCACAAGTTATAAAACCGTGCGTGATAATCAGTGCTATGTTGTTGAGTACACAATTCACTCAACAAACATTGGAAATTACTCCCTAGATCAAGGAATTAAAGCATTTGATCAGGTCAGTGTGAAGAAAATAATGGAAGCAATGGTGAGCAGTTTTGCGTTCAAATAGCAGATTTCACCTGCTTTGTAAGAATTGCAAAGATACAACGTCCTAATCTATGGAGAATCACGAAAATTTACAAGCCCAATTTTTGCTAGCATTTGACTCATATAATGATGCTATTTTTCGCTTTTGCTTGCTTAAGGTGAGCAGAGGTGAGATTGCTCAGGACATAACTCAGGAAGTCTTCATGCGTTATTGGCAGAGCCTCCAAAAAGGAGAGAAATTTAAGAATGAGCGTGCCTTTCTGTACGCAATAGCTCGAAACCTTGTTATTGACTGGTATAGGAAGCGAAAGGATCAATCACTAGATATTGCACTAGAGTCTGGTATTGATTTTAAAGGTGATGGTCTAGAGTCAGTCACTAAAGACTCAGAAATAGCCGAAGTAATTGCAATACTTGGAAAACTAGATCCTGAGGACCAAGAAATTCTCTTGCTTAGGTACGTGGAAGGCTTTCCTCCAAAAGAGATTGCAAAACTAATTAGTCAGTCAGCAAACGTAGTTTCAGTACGAATTCACAGGGCATTAAAAAAAGTGCAAAGTATTATGGGAGTTGAGAGTAAAGAACAGCGAATCGATCTGACATGAAATATACAAAACACACAACGAGAAATACAGTAGACCACGAGGTGACCGAGTCACTCGCGGAAACCTTGCTGACCAAGCTTGTTTTGGTAAAAATCCCTGATGACGCTCGCTCAAAAATGCGCGAAAACCTTCAGGCATTTGCAACATTTCATTCACCTGCAGAGATTCAAAAGCCTGTTGCCTCCCCGTACTCTTTCGGGTATCTATTTTCATATGTTTCGTCATATCCACGAAGATTCAGTAGTTTTGCAGTATTGGTGCTTGTGATGGTTACAGGTTTCGGCGTATCTACTCATGCAGAAAAGTCACTTCCTGGCGAAGCGTTGTATGGTATCAAGGTTTCAATGATTGAGCCACTCCAGGGTGCCTTTATTACGAATCAAGCAGAGAAAGCACAATGGGAAAACATTCTTACTAGTCGTAGGCTTTCAGAGGCAACCACGTTGGCAATTCAAAATAAACTTGCCACGTCTACGCAGGCCTTTCTGGCGAAAGAAGTTGCAACACATGTAGCTCTTGCACAGCAGGATGCATTGGCGCTTTCGAATGCTGGCGATACTGAGTCTGCAGCAAGTGTGCGCACAGATCTCACAGAGAAGCTTGCAACAAACGCAGATGCACTCTCAAAGCTTGGACCGCAGCTTGAGCAGAGCGCGGCGACAAGTACGGTAATTGCAGTCGCAGCAATGCTAAAAGATGTACATGCAGATATTGATACGATTGCTTTGGCGGGAGGTACAGCCACCACAACAAATACCACAATCGACGTTGCATCCGTAAAAAATGAAGGTACCGCATCGACGACTGTGCTTACAACCACATCCTCAGAATTAACTAATCCAGCAACTGATAAAGGAGACAAAGGGGCAAGTGTGATAATGACTGCAATAACAGTATTGACCGCTGGAACCACCTCAAGCCCAGCAAACAATTCTTCAAAATCACATGATTCATCGAGTGATAATTCTGGTAACTAGGTTCATATACGAAAACTCAGAAATACTTTAGAACGGCTTTAAGATTTCTTCATCTAAAGCTGATAGAATAGGGAAATGATATGTACATATGACCCAAAAAACAGCGCTTGAAATCTTACAAACTGGCGCAAATGTGTTTCTCACAGGAAGCCCAGGAAGTGGAAAAACATACACTGTACGTGCATATATAGATTGGCTTCGCTCACACGGCATTGAGCCCGCAATCACGGCCTCTACTGGAGTTGCCGCTACGCACATCCACGGAATGACGATCCATGCATGGAGTGGTGTAGGTATTGTAGATAACTTCACGCCATACGAGCTTGATCGAATTGCGAGTAAGGAGCCGATAGTTAAACGAATACAGAAAACCTCAATACTTATCATAGATGAGATTTCAATGCTTTCGGGAACAATTCTAGATGCTGTTGATGCTGTGTGTAAGCAGGTGCGGGGGAACGACCTACCATTTGGTGGTATTCAGGTGGTGCTTGTGGGAGATTTCTTTCAACTTCCACCTGTTGCTGGTCGCGGTCGTACTGTACCATTCGCATTTGAGTCACGTGCATGGAAAGATTTGCACGTAATGACCTGTTATCTCACAGAACAGCATCGTCAAGATGACGGGCAGTTTCTTTCGCTACTGTCAGCAATTCGTTCCGGAAGTTTTGCAGAAGATGAAGGAGAATTGCTTCAAGAGAGGTTTATAAAAGTTGAAAACGTTTCTCTCGATGTGCCACGGCTATATACTCATAATGCAGACGTAGACAAGCTAAACGAAGCGCAGCTTGCTGCGCTTCAAGGAAATGGCCACGTCTTTATGATGGAGTCCACTGGAAAGGCAAATGTTGTTGAGTCACTAAAGCGTGGTTGTTTGTCCCCAGAACGGCTTTCGCTCAAAGAGGGTGCTGTTGTAATGTGTACTAAAAATAACTCCGCTCAAGGCTACGCAAACGGTACACTTGGAATGGTTGTCGGATTTGATCAAGATACTGGTTATCCGCAGATAGAAACACGTGACGAGAGAATTATAACTATGTCGCCGGTTGAATGGGTGGTTGAAGAGGAAGGAAAGGTACGAGCAAAGATAACTCAAATACCGCTGCGTCTAGCATGGGCAATAACAGTTCATAAAAGCCAAGGACAAAGTCTTGATGCCGCTGCAATGGATTTGTCGCGAGCTTTTGAGTATGGGCAAGGATATGTGGCACTTTCCCGTGTGCGTACGCTCGAAGGACTGCATTTGCTTGGGTGGAGCGCGCAGGCAGTTGCAGTGCATCCGCTCGTAGTGAAGCATGACTTTGAATTCCAAGCGGCTTCAGAAACTGCAGAGGATATGTTTGGGGAACTCTCTGAGTCTGGAGAGCGTGACCAAATGGAGCAAAATTTCATCGTTGCGGCAGGAGGGCAGCTTGAGACACAAACTGCAGAGGAGGCTCGCTCACGCAAGACAGCAGGCACTCAGAATACATACCAAGAGACACTTACACTTATAAAAGATGGCAAGTCACTACAAGAAATTGTCACAATCCGAAACCTGACGTTTGGAACCATCTGTGATCATCTGGAAAAACTTGCAAGCTCAAAGCAGATTACGACAGATGAGCTTGGAAGTCAGATACCTGAGACATTTAAGAAGCATATTCCAAAAATTGGTGAGACGTTTAAATCACTTGGATACGAGCGACTGGCACCTGTCTTTATTGAGCTTGAAGAACTGTATTCATATGACGAATTGAAGCTTGCACGAGCGTATTTACGTGCACTTGCATAATATATAAAGTATGGTATGGTTGTTATATATGGCAACTATAGTCAAATATCTCTTCGTTCTCGTAATAATTGCGGGAATATTTGTGTGGATATCAAATTCTCACGCATTGGATTCTCTTGTAAACGCAAAGCCATTATCTTTTGACCTGAATACACTAACTCCGGCTGCAATTGCTGCCGAGAGACCAGCTCTGCCTGAGTTCAATGGTGACGGAGTGCTTTTTATAGATGTATCTGGTGGCGCGCCCGGAGTGCCTTACATAGCATATGAAACTCCAAAGCATACTCTCGGAATTAAAGAATTAATTTTTATGAATGGTGACTCACAACCCTGCCAGATATCTGCAGGAGAATATCCCTGTGCAAGAGATATATATGGTAACGATGGTACAGCAAGTGATGCCTCACCAGTTCCATCTGGCACACTAGTGCATCTGGTCGGAGGAGTTGATGATCAGGGTATTGTTGTTAAATCACTTGGAAAACCAAATGCCATATCTAGTCACATGGTTTTCTTTTCTACACAACTAGGCAGCACAACTCGACTTTCGAATGGGCTTACGCTTACTCCGATGTCAATAAAATCAAATGCAAGCTGTACGTTTGGTGTCGGATGCGTTGGAAATGGAATACCTAGACTAGAATTGTCAGTGGGGAATACAGGTGCAACCAATACTATTGATTTGGTACCAGGAAGACTAAACATAGCCGGAAAATCAACGATTATACTGCTCTCAGTATCTGGTACTGACACGTCAGGGTCTGCAAACTTCCTAGTATTTTCTAAGTAATACGTACTAAAGTATTTGCTATACTTAGCACATGAATAAATTCTTTCTTGTACTACTTATCACAACGCCACTTGCCTTGCTTGCGGCGTATTTCCACGTATCTCCACTTATTACATTTTTCCTTTCTGCACTTGCAATTATTCCACTTTCAAAATACATAGGAGACGCAACAGAGTCTCTAACAGCACACACAAATGCAGGCCTTGGTGGTTTTCTAAATGCAACATTTGGAAATGCTCCAGAGCTTATTGTGGGACTTTTTGCACTTAATGCAGGGCTTATCGAGGTTGTAAAAGCATCAATTATTGGTTCTGTGCTTGGAAATGTGCTTCTGGTGCTTGGAACTGCAATATTTCTTGGGGGTATAGGAAAAGATCATCAGAAATTCAACGTCATTGCAGCAAAGGCGGGAGGCTCTATGCTTTTGCTCGCTGCTCTCGCACTTGTTGTGCCAGCATTCTTTGCAATTGCGTTGCCAACATCTACACCAAACGCATTGCTTGTGCTTTCTGTGATAGTGGCAGTTGTGATGATTCTCTCGTACATTGCTCAGCTTGTGTTTACGCTTCGCACGCATAAGCACCTATATAACGCAGTGCCAGCAGGTCAGAGCAAGAAAGAAGAGCCAGAGTTAAGTATTATTAAGAGCCTTGCAGTGCTTGCGGCGGCTACTATTGCCGTATCGTTTGTGAGTGACACGCTCGTTGCATCAATCGAACCAGTTGTTGCGTATTTCGGATGGACACAGTTATTCATCGGTATCATCATTATTGCCATTGTTGGAAATGCTGCGGAGCATGTATCTGCAATACAGGCCGCTCTGCGAAATCATCTCGACCTCACGCTCAGTATTACAATTGGATCTGCAACACAGATTGTGATGTTTGTGGCGCCACTACTTGTGCTTGCTAGTTTTGTACTTGGACATCCTATGAATTTAGTTTTCTCACTCTTTGAGCTTGTGGCTTTTATCTTTGCGATATTTGTAACAAACGCAGTTATTGACGACGGTCAATCAAATTGGTTCGAGGGAGTACAACTACTTGCAGCCTATGGCATACTGGGTGTAGCATTTTTCTTATACACATAACAAATACTATTTATGACTTTTCTTCACTGGCTCGTGCTTACCATTGCAATTCTTATTGCTGCATATCTCGTTCCCGGAGTTCACGTTACGATAATTGGTGCACTTGTGCTTGCTGTTGTGCTCGGACTTGTAAATGTCTTCATTAAGCCAATCATCGTCATCCTTACACTTCCAATCAACATCGTGACTCTTGGAATTTCATGGTTGATTATAAACGCGCTCATCATAATGGTGCTCGCGCTCTTTGTTCCTGGATTTGGAGTTACAGGGTTCTGGCCTGCCTTCCTTTTCTCAATACTTCTTTCACTCATTAATGCACTCTTTCAGATTGCAGTTCCAAAGTCCTAATAAACACAGTCATATAGAAATCTCCCGTGCTACTTGTGGGTTATACTAGTAGCAATGGCATTCGAGCATTTAGTAAACCCTGCACCCCAATCAATCTCAAATCCTGAGGACGAGCTTGCATATCTACGTGCACAAGTCGAAGCAAAGGAAGAAGAACTCCGTGCTTTGAAACAAGAACAACCTCGTGCATTAGTTGCACACGAGCGCATCCTGCATCACAGAGACGAAGGGCATGCAGTAATGGCACCTTCGTATGTAATGAAGGCAGAAGAAGCACAAGAAATAGCACTGAACTTAAATCTTGATCCGGAGAACGATGACGAGACAATGGAGGAGTTACGTTCCGTGATGGAAGAAAAGGGAATTAGAAATGCATACGCGGTACTATATAGACTCAATAGTCCGCACCTAGAGGATGACTTCCATAGATTTCTCGTGCAGTACCTTATTGCAGGAATGCCTATAAAAGGTCTATCTGAAAGCCAACCTGATTGGAAAGCACTCCACCTCACCCTTTATGAAATAGCTCTTCCCGAAGCAGATAATAGTGAGCAGGGCAGAGAAAAAACACTTAAGGAACTCATTTCATCAATGGAGCAATTCTATGCGGGAATGCTTTCTGTTGAGGATGCATATGCGGGCGAGCCTCCATATTTCTCACTTGAGCTCGCTGTTCCTGTTGAGCGTTCAGGACTTTTTTTCTATGTGTCAGTGCCAAATGGTCGCAGAGACTTGTTTGAAAAGCAACTACTCTCAATCTTCCCTGAGGCGCACATTACTCCCCAACCAAATGACTACAATATCTTCGTACCTGAAGGAGTGTCTATAGGAGCAACAGCAAAACTTGTTCACAAGCCAATGCTTCCACTTAAGGACTATACAGACTTCGACTATGACCCTCTAAACTCAGTACTTAATGCATTTGCGAAGATTGGTGCAGAGGACGAAGGAGCTGCAATGCAAATCATAATTCAGCCAAAGAATGATCGTTACATCCGGCACTACCGGAAAGTACTCGATGCGTTGCGTAGGGGTGAACCTGTACACAAAGCGCTTGATACACCAGAAGGTCTTGCAGGAGAATTATTAAAGGAAACTGGATCGATATTCATAAAACAGAAAGAGCTAGACAGGGCCGATGCAGATCAGGGTGTTATTGAGTCTGTTGAGAAAAAAATGGCCACTCCTGTGGTGCAGACAAACATACGCCTGATTGTGTCCTCTCGAAGTGAAGTTCGTGCTACACAAATACTCAATGACTTGCAGTCAGCGTTTAATCAATTTGAAAATACACGAGGAAACAGATTTGTTTTTAAAAAGATTGTTCAGAAATCAGCAAAAGATCTTTTCCATGACTTTACATTCAGGTTATATTCTCACTCAAATGAGATGCAACTTTCAACCCGTGAACTCACAACTATATATCACTTCCCACCAAAGGGCATAGAATCTACGCCAAATCTCAAACAATCACGCTATACAGCTTCTGCTGCGCCTCTCGATCTTCCAAAAGCTGGTCTGCTACTTGGTACGAATCATTTTCGTGGCACCGAGACGAAGATTACACTCGCGCCACCAGATCGACTTCGTCACTTATATGTAATTGGACAGACAGGAACAGGAAAGTCGGTGTATTTGAAGAATTTGTGTATTCAAGATATTCAGGCTGGGGAAGGTGCGTGCTTTATTGACCCGCATGGTAATGACATTGTCGATATTCTTGCTGCAGTACCACCAAGCAGATATGAGGATGTGATTTATTTCGATCCAGCATACATTGATAGGCCGGTCGGGCTTAACTTGCTTGAGTACGACGTGCGGTATCCAGAGCAAAAGACATTTATAGTGAACGAAATTCTCGCAATCTTCAGACGACTCTATGCTGATTCGCCAGAAAGTATGGGGCCGAT
This sequence comes from uncultured bacterium, assembly GCA_903994795.1. Taxonomy (GTDB): domain Bacteria; phylum Patescibacteriota; class Minisyncoccia; order Phycocordibacterales; family Phycocordibacteraceae; genus C7867-001. Next base: position 21,568 of record CAJEYI010000007.1, on the reverse strand, counting down.
GTTTGAGCAGTACTTCAGAAATGCCACAATGCTTGTAATGGAAGATCCATCGTCTGGATCAACAATGATGGATATTGCGTACGTACTTACAAATGCAGAATTTCGAAATCTGAAGCTTTCACGGAGCAATAATCCACTCGTAAATCAATTCTGGCGAGAAATTGCGACCAAGGCAGAAGGCGATGCGTCGCTCCAAAACATCGTGCCATACATCACAAACAAGTTTGATGACTTCACTGCAAACGATTTCATGCGACCAATCATTGGACAGCAGCAGTCATCATTTAACTTCCGGGACATTATCGATACAAAGAAGATTCTGCTCGTGAACCTTTCCAAGGGTCGTCTCGGCGAACGAAATGCGAACTTGCTCGGCCTGATCTTGGTTGGAAAGCTTTTCATGGCAGCACTGTCACGTGCAGACTCACCTGGAAAGGATTTCCCACCGTTCTATTTCTATATCGACGAATTCCAAAATATCACCACAGACTCAATTCCTGGAATTCTTTCTGAAGCTCGAAAGTACAAACTATCACTCACGGTTGCCCATCAATATCTTGCGCAAATTGATGAAAAGATTCGTGATGCAGTCTTTGGAAACGTCGGTTCAATGACTGTCTTCCGTGTGGGACAGGAGGATGGGGAGTTCTTTGAGAAGCAGTTTGCCCCAACCCTCTCCTCCTCGGACTTCGTAAACATCGAGAACTACAATGCGTATGTAAAGATGCTTGCCGGAGGAGTACCACAAAAACCTTTCAACATAAAGACCCCGCCACCAATTGAAGGAAACAAAAGCCAAGTCGATGATTTGCGTGAGCTCTCATACCTTACATATGGCCGAGACCGAGCTACGGTTGAGAACAATATCCGCAACAGGTACCTTTCATAATTCTTGACTACACACTATACTTTCTGTATATGACATCAACTGAAGGCGCACCACGAAAAAAAAATAAACCTGAAAAGATTAAGGTTGGAAAAAATGGTGTAAGCGTGCCGGCCTCAGTATTAAAAAGTGCAAATACACCAGGAGCAATAAATATTTACAATGCATCACATAAGGCAGGTGAAGGGAAAAAATGGCGAGATAAATATATCTCATTATTAGAATCTCAACTTGAGGAAGCAAGAAGGAATCTTCCACCTGCCCCAAGAGCTGCCACACAAACTCTAGAACCAGTCGTTACCACAACAGCCGCAGCTCCTGCTGTCGCTGGTGGAGCTATTCTTGCCGCACCAGCTGCAGCTCCACCAGTGCTACCTGTTCCGCCTGCAGCTCCACCAGCAGCCCCTCCGGCAGCTCCACCCGCAGTACCTCCTGCTGCGCCACCTGTTCCGCCTGCAGCTCCACCCGCGGCACCGCCTGCTGGCCCAGCAGTGCCACCTGCAGCGCCTGCTCCTTATTCAATACCTGAATGGCGTCGTCGTGGGGCTGCCAGGGAAGCTGAAGACTTGCTTCTTAGAGAGCATCGACCGTCAGTAATTGATCCACGGGCTGGTGCAAAACTTCCACATGATGAAGCTGCATTTAAGAAATATCAACGAGATCAAAAGGCCCATGAACAAATAGTTGCAAAGCGTAGAGAAGCGCGCTCCGAGAAATTTGCATTGGACTTTCCGCATCTTCAGGCAATTCGTGATGCTAAGGTTGCTGCTGACAAAGAATTGTTTGACGAAGAGCTAGCACACCACAAGAATGTATTTCGACGCTTCAAAAGTAACGCTAGATTTGAACGTTCTGCAAAGCAGCTTGCAGCTGATCAGGCAGCACTAGCTTGGTCAGAAGCATTGCAAAGTATTCCTGAAGATGAAATCACGAGAATTGCTGCAGAGCGTGAACATAAGTTCCGTCACAGCATGACGCCGGAGAAGCTCGCTGAGTATGAGGCGAAGCTGCAACTAAGTGATCCAGGATTAAGTATTCTCGAAAAACAAAAGAAGCTAATCAGGCAAGAAGCTGTTGTAATACGAAAAAGAGATACGCTCGTTGGTCCTGCTGACTTAAAAGCTCAAGCGAGGCTTGAAGCGATGAATGAGCGTGGTCAAACATCATGGGGAAGTATCAAGAACTACATGATGACTGGTGGTCCATTAAAGGCTGCTGCTCAAGGAATAAGTTTCGTAACAAGTCTTCCAGGAAAAGGCTTGTTCAACATGTTTGGAAAAAAGAACTCAAAAGGTGAGTTCCTTACTGGGGATGCACTTGAGAAGTCACGTGCGAAATGGATGCGTGCTGGACGTGTTCTTACTGGTGCTTTCATCGGCGCAACCGCAGCGGCAGTCTTCATGCCGGTTGCAGCAGGCGGTTTAGCGAGTGCAGCAGCTTTTGGAGGAGTACGCAGCTTGGTTGGTATGGGTGTTGGTGGTTTGGCTGGAAAGGCATTAGGCAAAGTTAATGAGTGGACTTTCAATACGTCGACTAAGAAAGATCTGAGAAATCAAGTAAAAAGAGATGACATAGGCTCATTAGAAGATCTTAAAAAACAGCGTACCGCATACATGCATGGAAATGCAAAGACTCGAGGTAATCGAAGGCAGCACGCAAAGCTAGTGGGAGCTGTTGCTGGGGGCGCGGCAACTTCTATGGCACTAGGATACGAATTTAATCAGAACGCTTTTGGTGTTCGTGATTCTTGGAACACGTTCTTCAAAGGTCCAGACGGATACTTTGCTGTGCCAACACCGCATGGTGGAGCTGTACTTCCTCATGAGCCACACAGTGTTCCTGGCCCACATAGTGGTCCGGGAGCAGTTCCACATACTCCAGCAACTCCTGGAACACCACACGCTCCTGTTGCGCCGGGCGCTCCACACGAAGTCCCTACCTTACCTCACACCGGACCATCTCCATATGCCCCAGATGGTACATTGCATCTAGAAGTCGGAGGTCCAAACCTTGAGGGTGCCAACATTAACAATGCTGACAGGCTACTCGGTCACTTCGGAGCAATGCTTCAGCACCACTATGCAAATGGTGGTGTACACACACCTGCGGTAGACAGATTCCTTGCTGATGCAAATAATAATCCACTTGGAATGAGTAACGAAGACCACCTGACTAGACTCTATGGACTTCAAAAGACTCCACTTAGTGAACTTGTGCACAAGGGTGATTCTATTAAGCTCACAAACGATGGCAGAATTGTTATTGATTGGTCAGACAAAGTCCGTCCACCACACGTGTTGATTGATGCAAAAGGAATTCCAAATCCTGATCATTCTGATCTTGAAAAATATTTAAGACATACTCGTTTTCCAGGTGAGCATGCGGGAGCACCTGCTGCCCCAGTAACAGCTGATGCGGGTGCGTCAGATGCAGAGGCAGCAGTTCCGACCCCAGCTGCTCCTTCAGCATCACCTGAAGCATTAGCCCAAAGAGTCGCTGATATGAAAGCGCAGGCAACAGCAACGCCTACGGGTGCTTATCCACCTAGTGTTAATGGAACACCTACGGGCCCTGCGCCGCTAGATGCAGGTGTAACGGTAAGTAGCGGTCCAGGCGTACCTCCAGGAGTTACGGTTGAGAATGGGGTAGATCACTTACGTGTACCAGCTCCTGATGCTGCTCCGACTATAAGGCCCGATTTTCAGTCATCAATAGACACATCAAGTATTCAGATGCTTAGACCGTTTACTAATCCACTAGGTACTCCAATAAACCCAGCAGTCACAGCTCCTTATCTGGACAGAGGTCATGTAGTTTTCTGGGGTGGAGCAGATAGCACTGCTAAAGAATTTCAAGACAGATTAAACGAAGTTAGTAAATACTTTGCCAAACCTAATTCGCAAGACACAGCATTCATAGAGCATTCAGTGCGAAATCCTGATACTGGTAGGATGGAGAATGAAATGTTTGAAATACGCCGTAGTGGTGGAGTGACACCGTATGGTCCGGAAGACTATCCATTTATTATTGATACAAAGGATTTTAGACCGTTAAACTAATATTTATATGACTAGCACTAAATTAACAGATTTCGAAAAACTAACCGAAGCACTAGACATCTCTGAACTTCCCGTAGAAGAGCAGGAAGAAATTCTGCTCGATGTCCAAGATGTAATTCTAAAAGGTACATTTGTACGTATTCTTGAGAAAATGACAGATGAACAACAGGATGCATTTACGCAGTTTGTTGAGACAGGGCCATCCGGAGAAGAGTTTCTTGCGTATGTTTCAGAAAATGTTCCTGATGCAGATGACATTGTTAGTGAAACCATAGAAGAATTCGCACGTGATATACTAGCAGTTACAAAAGAGTAAATACGTAAAACTATGGATAAATCAACAAATGTTACCGCTACAGGTATTGCTGTGGCTTTCGCAGTAATAGTCGTAGGAATTTTCTTTTTTGAACCACGAATCGTTTCATTCTTATTTAAATCACCAGCTGCAACGGTTGCCCAAACAACACAAATGCAAACTGGACTTACAGCAACAACAACTAACCCTACAACTATGACTGATACAAACACAGCACCTCAAGGATCAACACCTGCAGAACAGATTCCTGCGAACCCAACAGAACTTATGATCAAAGACATAACAGTTGGAACTGGTGCAGAAGCAAAAGCAGGTGACACTGTTACTGTGCAATACGTCGGCATGCTCACAAATGGCACAGTCTTTGATGCTTCCGCAAATCATGGCACTGCAGGATTTACATTTCCTCTAGGAGCAGGACAAGTTATTAAGGGTTGGGACCAAGGTGTTGCGGGTATGAAAGTGGGAGGAAAGCGTGAGCTCGTTATTCCTGCATCTTTAGGATACGGAGCGCAGGCAGTTGGTTCTATTCCTGCTAATTCTACGCTAGTATTTGAAGTTGAACTTCTTAGTATTAAATAATTTCTCCTATTATGTTATGTGCGTAGAGAGGGCCCGGAACGTAGAATTGTTCCGGGCCCTCGTGTTAGAAGAAAGACCTGTTATTGTTGATCGGGGTGTCGGAAGCCTAGTGCGGATCTTCGTCGCCGGTGGTGTTCTCGTCCACCTGACCCGCATGCTTGAGTGGGATCAGCACGGGCGGAGGGGCGAAGTGGTTGCTGGGCCTAGCGATCGGGGTGCCATCGACGATGTCACTGTCCACGAGCACTCCATAGTTTCGGAGGTGACCCGCTTTTTCGTTGTGCTGGGCCATGTTCACTTGCTGTGACATGCATGACCCAAATTGACGACGCTTGGCTCCAGCATGATTGACGACGCCATTCACAAGGCCCGAACCTGCACCTGAGGCTGCACCGAACTTCGCGGCACGTTCTACCGTCTGCGCAGTGGCTCCAATGGCTTCTTCGCCAAAGGTTTCACCAATGGCTCCTGAAGCAGCTCCGGCGACGGTTGAAGTGCCAATCGAGTCCACTCCACCGGGTTGTTGACGTCGGAGATTGTACCGACAGGTTTGTTCCAGATAGGCGAAGTCTAGGAAGGACTCTGCGTTCAGCTGGACCGCACCGGTTGGATCGTCGGCGGTTCCCCGGTAGGGGTTGATTATGTAGCTCCCGCCGATGCTTTTCGCTTTTTCAGCGATCTTAAGGGTCGCTGCGGGCGTATGCACCAACGACGAACTGTCGATCGGTGCGCCGGCGCAACCCGAGAGTGTGAGGCCGGCCAGAATGGCCAGCAGGGAGAGTTGAGTCGTGGTACGCATGACTTTGTCCTCGTGTTTGCCATTATGGCGGGGTTTCGGGGGTGTGGTTGTTGGGAAACGCACAATTGATCTTCTTTCAAAGACCTCGCACGTCTGGATACTTTATATCACTATATGTCTACAATGTCAATGTATTACTTGACTTTCTTCATGAAGATGTCGCAGAGCTAATGTGCTATATAAAATATAAGTTGCGATAAATTGAATGCCTAGTAACGTAGGGAGATGGCATTAACATTTTCTATATTAGCTCGTGGCAAAGAAAACTCACTGAGCAAGAATGCTCGTGCGGGAGTTTTAACAACGAAGCATGGAACTATTCACACTCCAGCATTCGTACCAGTGGGAACAAAGGCGGGCGTGAAAGGCGTGCTACCTGAGCAACTAGTTAATCTTGGTGCACAAGTAGTGCTCGCAAATACATACCATCTGTACCTTCAACCAGGAGAAGAAGTTGTAAAGCAAGCAGGTGGCCTTGGGTCATTTATGGACTGGAAAGGTCCAACCATGACTGACTCCGGCGGTTTCCAAGTATTCTCGCTTGGTGCAGCATTTGGAAAAACTATTACAAAAATTGCAAAAGGAGAAGTGATAGCACGGACAGAAGAAGAAATAGCACAAGCTCAACATGTCTCGGTATATGACGAAGACGTTGCAACACAACATGGGCAGCTCGCCATTGTAGATGACGAAGGCGTGACGTTTACATCCCACCACGACGGCTCGCTTCATCGATTCACTCCTGAGCGATCAGTTGAGATTCAGCACGCGCTAGGAGCTGACATGTTCTTTGCGTTTGATGAGTGTACGTCTCCAACCGAGCCATACGAATATCAAAAAGAAGCCATGGATCGCACTCATAGATGGGCACTTCGATCACTCAAGGCACACAGACAAAACCTTTCCGCAAAAGATCAGTCAATTTTCGGTATTGTGCAGGGTGGTCGTCATGAAGACTTACGAAAGGAAAGTGCCCGAGAGATTGCGAGTATGGAGTTCGATGGTTTCGGCATAGGGGGTTCGTTTAGCAAAGAAGACATGCAGGGAGCACTTCAAGCAGCCATTACGGAACTTCCCGAAGACAAGCCGCGACACTTTCTTGGCATAGGCGAACCAGGTGATATTTTAAATGGTATTGCAGAAGGCATGGATCTTTTTGATTGTGTTGCGGCTACAAGACTGGGAAGACACGGAACTATTTATACAAAGCAAGGCCCAATAAACCTCACAAACGAGAAGTTCACGTATGACTTTGCTCCACTCGACCCACATATAGTTGTACCGGGGACTGAGGGATTTACTCGCGCATATGTATCGCATCTATTAAAGTCAAAAGAGATTCTGGGGCAAGTCATAGCATCAATGCACAATTTAGGATTTATCATTCAGCTCGTTGATGGTGCTCGAGAAGCACTTATGCAGGGAACTTTCGAACAGTACAGGTCAGACTTCTTTGCCTCATATTATTAATTTCTCATGAAAGTGAAATGTGCGTGGACTTACATGATTTGAATAATCAGATAGAATAGTAGTATGAACGAGAATACCGGAGGATTTAAGCTCCATTCACCATTTCCTCCTGCTGGTGATCAGCCGAAGGCTATTGAGAAGCTCGTAAAAGGTGTGCAGGATGGCTTAACGCACCAAACCCTTGTAGGGGTTACGGGCTCTGGAAAGACCTATACAGTTGCGAACGTCATCAGTCAAATTCAGAAGCCGACACTCGTAATGGCTCACAATAAAACTCTTGCAGCTCAACTCGCTCAGGAGTACAGCGAATTCTTTCCAAACAATGCCGTGCATTACTTCGTCTCATACTATGACTACTATCAGCCAGAAGCATATATTTCACACTCAGATACGTACATAGAAAAAGAGGCGCAGATCAATGCTGAAATCGATCGTCTGCGCCACGCTGCAACACAAGCCCTACTCACACGAAAAGACGTCATCATTGTTGCGTCAGTGTCTGCTATATATGGACTTGGTTCACCTGAGAACTATCAAAAAGTGCATGTGAAAGTTGAAAAGGGTGCCGAAGAAAATCGCGCGGCCCTCATCCGAAAACTTATCGGTATATATTTTGAGCGAACAAACGCTGACCTTTCTCCGGGACAAATTCGTGCTGTCGGGAATACTGTGGAATTTATGCCAGTTAACAAGCGCGCAATTTATCGCGTGACGTTCACTGTGGGCGACGAGGGAAGCCAGGTCGCCGCAATTGAAGAGCTCGATTCAATCTCTCGCGCAAAGATTCGTGAACATGATTCTGTGTTTGTCTTTCCTGCAAAACACTTTGTGAGTGATGACGCTGAACGAGAGAGAGCAATTCAAGAAATTCAAGCAGAGCTTGATGCACAGCTTCTTCATTTTAAACGTGAGGAGAAACCGCTTGAGGCTGAGCGATTGAAGCGTCGCACTCAGCATGACTTAGCAATGATTCGAGAGGTCGGATACACAAATGGTATTGAGAACTACTCACGTCATTTCGACGGGCGTGCTCCAGGCGAAGCTCCGCATACACTTCTTTCATACTTCCCACACAAGTCAGATGGTTCTGCAGACTTCCTGACGGTGATAGATGAATCGCATGTAACGGTTTCTCAAATCGGTGGCATGTATGCAGGTGATCGTTCTCGAAAAGACAATCTTGTCGAGTTTGGTTTCCGACTGCCATCTGCACGAGACAATCGTCCGTTGAAATTTGATGAGTTCGAGAAGCGAATTGGACAGGTGATTTTCACCACGGCGACTCCTGGTAACTTCGAAAAGGAACACAGCATCCCACCAAAAGGACAAATAGTTGAGCAGATTATTCGGCCGACAGGACTTGTTGATCCGGTTCTCGAAATAAGACCCATCGTCGGTACGGGCGCCGAACAAAAGTATGATTCTCTCGATTTGCCTGCCGCGCCAAACCCAAATCTACGAGAACATACTTCTGCTTCGGCTCCAAGACAAAACTACCCGGGACAAATTGCGGACTTCATCGCAGAAGCAGAAATCGTCATAAAACGTGGTGGCCGAGCTCTTGCAACTACACTCACAAAGCAAATGGCAGAAGACCTTTCAAACTTTTTGAAAGAAAAGGGAATTAAAGCTGAATATTTGCATAGCGACGTTAAAACTATCGACCGTATCACCATTCTTACCGAATTCCGCAAAGGAACATTCGACATACTTGTAGGTGTAAACCTTCTTCGAGAAGGTCTCGACTTGCCTGAGGTTGAGTTCGTGGGAATTCTCGATGCCGACAAAGAAGGCTTCCTTCGCTCTGAAACATCACTTATTCAAACCATTGGTCGTGCCGCACGAAACGTGCTCGGAAAAGTAATTCTCTATGCCGACAACATGACTGGCTCTATGGAGCGTGCAATTTCAGAAACTAATCGCCGTCGCACTATACAGCTCACATACAATCACGAGCATGGCATCACACCGATGACTATTAAGAAAGAGATCCGTGACATTGCAGACTCAATGCGTTCAGAGCATCAAAAGACAGTCGACACCCTCCTAACTCTCGACGAACGACTGTACCAGGAAGACCCGAAGGCATTTATGCTCGAAAAAAGACAGCAAATGGCAGATGCTGTTGAACAACTCGACTTTGAAACTGCAGCTATCATTCGTGATGAGATTTTAAGACTAGAAGGCAAGGAAGTGCCTCAGAAAAAGGTCTCGCCGAGAGGTCGAAGAAAGTAGAAAGTGTGCTATAATGCATTGATACCCGATGGCAACTAAAGACTCAAAGAAAACTGAAGAGACTAAAAAAGTGCGTTCTGCTGTAAAGCACGAACAGCACCAAGGCGCTGATTGGATATCAGTGAAGGGTGCTCGTACACATAATCTCAAGAATATCTCAGTCGATATTCCCCGTGGAGTAATGACCGTGCTCACAGGACTTTCAGGTTCAGGAAAGTCATCACTGGCATTCGACACAATCTTCGCAGAAGGCCAGCGTCGCTATGTGGAGTCGCTTTCTGCATATGCACGACAATTCCTCAACCAAATGCAGAAGCCAGATGTCGATGAGATCACTGGTCTTTCTCCTGCGATTTCGATTGACCAAAAGAGTCGATCAAACAATCCTCGCTCGACAGTTGCAACCGTCACAGAGATCTATGACTACCTTCGTGTGCTCTATGCGCGAGCAGGTCAGCCATACTGTATTCATCATGACGTGCTTATCTCAAAACTTTCAAAGGAAGAAATGATCAACATCATTTGGAAGAAGGTGTCTGAGAAATCTCCAAAGACTGATGCGTCAGGGAAGATTATGGGAGTAGAATTTGACCGAAGCACGGTGACAATTCTTTCGCCCGTAGTTGTGGGACGAAAGGGTGAGTACTATCAGCTACTGTATGATTTGCTCGGAAAAGGTTTTGAAAAGGTAATGATTGACGGGAAGAGTCATCAGCTCCGAGAAAAGATTGAGCTCGATCGAAATAAACGGCATGACATCGATGCGGTTGTCGATAGTATTTTCATTTCAGAATTTGCACGAAGTCCTGACGCTGCTCGTGAACGCGTGTCTGAGGCACTTGAGCTCGCACTTAAACAAAGCGATGGGCTCGTGAAAATTAAACATGCAGATGATTCAGTTGAAACACTTTCTTCGAAATTCATATGCCCTGAAGACGGTTCATCATTCCCAGAGGTCGAACCTCGCCTTTTTTCTTTCAATAGTCCGTATGGTGCGTGTCCAAATTGTAACGGACTTGGCACAAAGTCACTATTTTCAGATGAAGTATGTCCTGTGTGTAATGGGCTCCGACTTCGACCAGAGGCACTACGTGTATACCTAAAGGGAACTCACTCAGGAAAGATCAGCAAGAAAGAAGAAACAGAAGCAAAGAAATCGGGCATTGCACCGAAAAATGAAGACAATAATGGTCTTGGGAAAAACATCGTGGACTTCACGGGTCTTTCTATACGAGAAGCAAAAGAATTTATCCAGGATCTCGATCTGTCAGAATTCCGAATGGAGATTGCACGACCAATGATTCGTGAAATTGAAAGCCGTCTCGACTTCATGCTTAATGTCGGACTCGACTATCTCACACTAAATCGTTCCGCAGCAACACTTTCTGGTGGTGAGTCACAACGCATACGCTTAGCCTCACAGCTCGGTACAGGGCTCGTGGGTGCTCTATACGTACTCGATGAACCAACAATTGGTCTTCATCAGCGCGACAACGACAGACTCATTCAGACACTTCTGACGCTTAAAGAGCTTGGCAATACAATTCTTGTTGTGGAGCACGACGAAGACACTATTTATTCAGCAGATTATCTCGTGGATATTGGCCCTGGTGCCGGTGTGCATGGAGGAAATGTCGTTGCTACCGGATGGCTCGATGATTTGCTCACAGCTCCAAAAAATGACAGCGGCTCAGTGACGCTTTCATACCTTCGTGGCGAGACCGAAATAGCGATTCCTGAAGAGCGTCGCACAAGTGAAAAGGGTTCGATTAAGGTGCGCGGTGCGACTTTGCATAATCTCGTAAACCAAAATGTGGACATTCCACTTGGAAAACTTGTGGCTATTACTGGCGTGTCTGGTTCAGGGAAGTCGACATTCCTCTATGACGTACTTCACAAAAATGTTGCAGCACGCATGAGTAAGCGAGAAGCCAAAACTGAGAACTGTGCTTCGATGACAGGGACAGAGTACATTAGTCGAGTTATTCTCATGGACCAGTCAGCCATTGGTCGTACACCTCGCTCTAATCCCGCTACATATACAGGAGCGTTTACCCATATTCGCGATCTCTTTGCGGCATCAAACGAGGCTCGAGCACGTGGTTGGAAACCCGGACGCTTCTCTTTCAATGTTCCCGGTGGACGATGTGAAGCGTGCCAAGGAAACGGACTTATCGCAGTCGAGATGCACTTCTTGCCGACCGTGTACGTCACGTGTGATGTTTGTAACGGAACGCGTTTCATGAAAGAAACACTCGAGGTCACGTATCGTGGAAAGAATATCTATGACGTGTTGCAAATGACTATCGAGGAAGCAGAGATTTTCTTTAAAGATATCCCCGCAATCAATGATCGACTTGAATCACTAAATTCAACAGGGCTTCAATACCTCACACTCGGCCAAAGCGCGACAACACTTTCTGGTGGAGAAGCACAGCGTGTGAAGATTGCGTCTGAGCTCTATCGTCCAATAACCACGAAAACTCTGTACCTACTCGATGAGCCAACAGTGGGACTTCACTACGAAGACGTCCGAAAGCTCATCGAAATCCTTCAGGAGCTCGTGCGGCGCGGGAATACAGTGGTGGTTATTGAACACAATCTAGACGTCATTAAATCATCTGACTATCTGATCGACTTTGGTCCAGAGGGAGGTGTGCATGGAGGAAAGGTCATTGCAAAGGGAACACCGGAGGAAGTTGCGGAAACTGAAGGGTCGTTTACGGGAGAATACCTCGCAAAAATGTTTAAAAAGCAGAAGAGGAAATAACGCGCTGCAGAGATTGAAAACATGCTTCTCTCGATTTGCCTGCCGCGCCAAACCCAAATCTGCGAGAACATGATTTTCAATCTCTTACATTCGTATCCTTTTTCTCTTAGAATATATCAACCATGGAAAAGTCTGATTTAAAAAAGTTTGAACTACCCGACGTGCCGGGTGTCTATTTGTTTACACAAGGCAAAGGGCGCGCTAAAAAAGTCTTGTATGTAGGAAAGGCAACATCGCTCCGCGATCGCGTGCGCTCGTACTTTGATGATGATCTCATAGCTACTCGTGGCCCACGAGTTGTGGACATGGTCACAAAGGCCGATGGTCTGATGCACGAGACGACTCCAACAGTACTCGAAGCACTTGTGCGCGAAGCCGCACTTATTCGTCACTATCACCCTAAAGGAAACTCAGAAGGCAAAGACGACAAAACATTTCTATACTCTGTTATAACAGCCGAAGAAATTCCACGCGTACTTGCTATACGTGGAAAAGACATAGATTTCGATGCGCATACGTTTTCAGTTAATCAGTCGCGGTCATTTGTGTCATATCAGGCGGTGTATGGACCATTCCCATCTGGATATCAGCTCAAAGAAGCTTTACGAATCATTCGCAAAATCTTTCCGTTTTATGATACCGACAAACCAATAGGCACAAAGAGCAAGCATCAGACTGCAAAAGTAGAATTCAATCAGCAAATAGGACAATACCCACGTGACATGGATCGGAAGGCGTATCTGCGTTCTATTCGAAACGTTTCGCTCTTTCTCTCAGGTCGAGTTAAAGCACTTCGCACGACACTCACACGTGAGATGTATCAGTTCGCAAAAGCGGAACGGTTCGAAGATGCAGCAGAAATACGTCGACAACTCTTTGCGCTCGATCATGTACAGGACGTCTCACTCATAAAGGAAGATCGTGATAAAGGCCAAGAAGCACCGCGAATAGAGGCATATGACACTGCGCACATTTCAGGAAGTAACGCTATCGGTGTGATGACTGTTGTAGAAAATGGCGTTCCCGTAAAGGCTGACTATAGAATGTTTAAAATACGCGGTACCGAGCAGAAAAATAAAATCAACACCGATGGGAAAAATATCTCAACCTCGAGAGACGCAAAGCGTATGAACGATGACATTGCTTCGCTCAAAGAAATTCTTTCTCGCCGGCTCGGTCACCAAGAATGGCCACTTCCAAAAGCATTTATTATTGATGGTGGAAAGACTCACAAGAAAGCAGCGGAGTCAGTGCTCGCAGAAGTTGGTATGACAATACCAGTTGTGGCAGTTGTGAAAGACGAAAAACACCGACCTAGAGAGGTAATCGGGGCAGTGAAAGCTGGCATCAGCGAAGCTGATGCCGTACTTGCAAACTCCGAGGCACACAGATTTTCACTCGCAAAACATCGCGCCGCACGCTTGATAAAAAGAAGTTGACGCTGAAGTATTTTTGTCTGATATACTTTCTCTATGCAAGGAGCAATAGTTGGAGTACTTCGCGGGGGACCATCACATGAGCACGAGATGTCGTTGCTTTCAGGCCATGCTGTAGTTTCAAATATTCCACGAGACAGATACACAGTACGAGATATTTACGTTGACAAGCAGGGTACATGGCACGAACGCGGAAAACCCCTTCTGCCAGCCGATATCCTTCGCTCGACAGATGTCGTTATAAACACACTCCACGGTGAATACGGGGAGAACGGTGACCTTCAACGCCTCTTTAGGCAGATGGGCGTACCGTTTGTAGGGCCAGATGCAATGAATTCATACACAGCAATGCATAAAGTACTTTCAAAACAAAAAGCACTTGAAGCAAATGTCAGGACTCCACGTTTTCAGTTTATTCAAGAAGGCGAAGATATAGATCTCGCTGTGTACCACATAACTCGAAACTTCCAACAGCCTGTAGTGGTAAAGCCTGTTACGTGGGGGTCATCAATTGGTGTAACAATAGTCGGTGGGTACGATCAGGTGCACGAAGCAATTTCGCATTTAATTGCTATTGCTGGTGAAGTGCTGGTTGAGGAAAAAATCCGCGGTACAGAAGCAACTGTTGGAATTATTGAAGACTTTCGAGGTGAAATACTATATGCACTTCCTCCTGTTGAGATTGTCTCGTCACAGGCAGTGATTCCAGGAAACCTTTCAAAGGAGATTCAAGATGAACTTATAAAAACTGCTCGACTTATGCATGGCATTCTTGGACAGAGGCACTATTCACGTTCGGACTTTATGATTGCGAAGAACGGGGTGTATTTCCTTGAGCTCAATAGTGCCGTTGGGTGCAAGCTTTCAAGGGACTCAGCGTTCTACAGATCTCTTGCCTCAGTAGGTGTTACGCTTCCTGAGTTTTTAACCCATACAATTGAACTAGCAATGAAATAATTATGGACAAACCTAACATACCCTTAAGCTGGATAGAGAATGATGATCGGACTGCTATATGGAAGGAATTCACATTTCCAAACTTTGCAAAAGCCATGGCTTTCGCAAACCAAATTGCTGTCTTTGCCGAAGAACTCAACCACCACCCGCTCCTACATATATCCTGGGGGAAGGTGATAGTCGAGCTTACAACCCACGACATTAATGGGCTTTCTGACAAGGATGTTATCCTTGCGGAAAAAATAGACACAATTTAATACTCTATGCTATAGTTTTCCCACAAGGTCAGTTCGGCCTTGTACCTCGTTTGTATCGCAAACAAGGGCCGTTAGCTCAGTTGGTAGAGCATCTCATTTGCAATGAGAGGGTCGCAGGTTCGAATCCTGTACGGTCCACCCACAACATTTTGACGTTCGTTCATATCAAGAACAAATGAAAAAGCCACTCGGGAAAGCGCTGGGGAGAATTCCCGAGTGCTTTCCATAGTGGCCCACTAGATCCTTTGCTGAATCCCAAATATATTCTGGAGCCATTGCCACCACGAGATTCGTGGTTTGATACCCAGAAGTTGCATTGTGGTAGGTAGGGTCAGGTATTCTGCACTGGGAGATTCAAGAAGCTCTGCCCACGCCCGATCCAGCATCCTGTTCGTGATTACTATATGTGGACGGCGTGCGAACGGATTGAATCCATTGGACGAGGTCTCTAGACCCAGCCGGTAAGCTTCGCGGGAGAAGAATGAAAGACCGAAATGGTGCAACACTTGGCCTTCGCAGGTATGACCCCAGTAATTAGTGAATCGTGAACAGTTCTCGAACGCGACACCAAGAATTCCCTCGCCTTGGTAGCTCATACGGACCCGAGATGCTCCACGCCTGAGGCAGTACCGATACCACTCTGTCGGAGCATGGCAATTAAGCCAGAACGCTCCACGGCGAACATATTTCCTAGCGAGAAGTTTTGAAAGTTCCGCTTGTCCTTCCACGGTGTGACGAAGAGCTAACAACGCATTCATGATACTTATCCTTTCAGTCGCGTGTTCGACTGAAAGGATTCTAGCATATTAGATTTGTTTTACGAGGATTTTTTGTACAGAAACTACTTCCCCTGACCGTAGTACTTCTTTAAGAGTGCAACATGTTCTTCGTACGTATCTGAGCAGTGAAAGACACTGTGTGAGTCATGAAAGTAGTAGAGACAGGAGGTTTTGACGGGATTGAGTGCTGCAAGCACTGACGCCACAGAAGAGTTTGCAATAGCACTCGGTGGAAGGCCTGGATGAGCGTAGGTATTGTATGCAGACGAAATATATTTGTCTTTTGGTACGACACGCTGCCACCAGTTGCCACTGGAGTTCTGGCCTTTTGCATACTGAAGTGTTGCGTCGATTTGGAGGTTCATGTTTTTGAAAAGACGATTCCAAATAATTCCGGAAATGATTCGCATGTCACTTGGTCCTGATGCTTCTCGCTCAAGAAGCGAGGCTACCGTGAGAGCTTGATTTAGTGGAACCTGCTGGGCGGTAGTTTCGCTGTAGTGCGAGAGGATGTTTTTATCAAAGGCAACATTCATAAGTGCTGCGACATTTGCCGGTGTCATGTTTGTATCAACAACATATGTACCGGGTGTAAGTGTACCGTCAGTAATTCCTGGATTATTATTTGCAACGGCAGTGAGAAATTCTTGCTGCTTTGTGCTATTCCAATTGAGTGCGTATGCAAGAGAAGCTGCGACTTGTTCCTTGCGGTATCCTGGTTGAATAGTTATAAGGTGCTCGTTTGCTGCGGCAAGTGACTGGTACAGGCTTGTGCTGTTGATTAACGACGCAACCCATTCAAGCACATTTGAAACTGCTCCGACTGATGCAGGAAGTGATGAAGTCTGGGCAGTGAAGAATTCATCTGCTTTTGGGTTATCTATAATGCTTTTGTTTGCAGGATCAACCGAGACAGGGAACGAGGTGGTCGAAACAGCCAGTGGGGAAGCCTGCTGTTGTTTAAGTGTAAATGTAACTACCTCAGGAAATATAAAGAAGACTAGGACGAACAGTCCTGCAAGTAATGCAGCTCCCTTTAAATAACCATGCCATGATGTTTCCGAGCTTGTTTGGGTGGTATATGCCATTGTCTCTTTATTTTACCCTACAACCAATTGATTCGTATGGCTATATGCTAGAATAACTTTATGAAAAAATACCTCACACTCTCCGTCGTTGCGCTTATTATTTCTCTTGTACTTGATTTCGTGTGGATTGGTTTTATCGCAAACTCGTTTTATATAACACAATACGGTCCCCTCTATTCCGCACATCCAGTACTATGGGCTGCTGCTATTTGGTATGTGATTTATGCGCTAGGACTTGTGTACTTCGTCGTCACGCCATCCCTTCGATCTGGCACTGTTCGCACAGCTGCACTTCGGGGAGCGTTTCTAGCAGTTGTGGCATTTGGAACATACGACCTCACAAGTCTTGCAGTCACTACCAACTGGCCAGTTCTGCTTTCCGTCGTTGATATGAGCTACGGTGTCTTTGGTGGCGCAGTGATTTCTGCACTTACATTTATTGTTGGAAAAAAGTTTCTAAAGTAGAGTAGGCACATATGGTAAAAACTCCACGCGAAAAAAGCCCGATTGAGCATTTTGTTGCATGGATTGGGTCTGTGCCGTCACTCATCTTCCACAGCTTGGTCTTTCTAGGTTTTCTGATACTAGTCTTGTCTGAAGTTTTCCCTCGTGACCTCGTGCTTCTTATCTGGAACACAATTGTGTCGCTTGAGGCAATCTATCTTGCGATCTTCATTCAGTTCACCGTTAACCGCAACACAAAGAGTCTTCAGGAAGTTGAAGAGGATATCGATGAAATTCAGGGAGATGTGGATGAAATTCAAGAGGACGTCGAAGACCTGGGGGAAGATATTGAGGAAATTCAAGAAGGTATTGAGGAAATGAGTGAAGATCTCGAGGAACTTTCTGAAGATGATGCTGAAGAGGAACGGATTGCGCGACAGCACGCCACAAACATCGATAAGCTTACGGCTGACGTTCGACAACTACTCAAAGACCTTGAAACCCTAAAAAGTGAACGCTAGTGCTATTCACTTTGTGAAAACGGTGGTTTCTGATAAAATGGTGATAAATGGATAAAGGCATTCATGTAGAGCTAAAGGCTTCAGTATTAGGGCATGTCCTCGGACTGCCTATTACTAATAGCCTCGTAATGACATGGGTCGTAATGGTTATTTTAATTGCCTTTGCGTTCTTCTTTGGGCGAAGCCTTAAGGAAATCCCTGGGAAGTTCCAGGCGGGCTTTGAAATGGCAATAACTGGTGCTTTTGACTACATTGCCATGACCCTCGAAAGCGAAAAGCTTGCAAAGCGTTTCTTTCCGCTTATTGCGACAATTTTCCTCTTTGTGCTCGTCTCAAACGAGCTCGAATTCTTTCCTGGAGTTGGATCGATTGGATTCTTCCAGGGTGGCGAGCTCATTCCGCTCCTTCGAGCACCCACGGCCGACCTAAATCTCACACTCGCACTCGCATTTATCTCATTTTTCACTATTGAGATTACAGGCATTGCAATGCTTGGTTTTTTCAAATATGCCGGCAAATATGTTAATCTTAAGTCACCGGTAGGGTTCGCTGTGGGGATTATCGAGCTCATCAGTAACTTAGGACGACTTATATCGTTCTCATTCCGTCTTTTCGGAAACATCTTTGCTGGTGAAGTGATGATTCTTGTAGCGAGCTTCTTCTTGCCGTATCTCTTGCCGGTGCCACTTATGGCATTTGAGATGTTCGTGGGACTGATTCAAGCGATAGTGTTCGCCATGCTTACGCTATTCTTCATCAAGCTTGCCATTGCTGAACCGCACGGGAGCCACTAACTAGTGACTTCGATGCGGCTCCGTAACGGAGTTCGATTTGTGTGTGCTTATTAAATAAAAGTAATAATAAAATTGTATGGACGTAACTTCAGCAAAAGACATCGCAATGGCAATTGCAGCAGGACTAGGTGTGCTCGGTCCTGGTATCGGTATCGGACTTATTGGTGGTCGCGCAATGGAAGCTATTGGACGAAACCCTGAGGCTTCAGGAGCAATCGTTTCAAACATGATTCTTGCGATCGTCTTCACAGAAGCGCTTGGTATTCTAGCGCTTGTGGTTTCTTTCATCATCAAGTTCGTTTAGTCGTTAGCACCTAACTTATGCAGGCACTATTCGCAGCATTCGGTCTCAATGGCTCCTTAATTCTCGCGCAGGCGGTGAACTTCGGTGTGGTATTGATTGCGCTCACATACTTCTTGTATAAGCCGATCACCAAAGTGCTCGAAGCTCGCCAGCAGAAAGTTGCAAAGGGAATTGAAGACGCAAACCTTGCTGCTGAGAAGCTTGCAACAGCTGACGGTATTGCTTCCGAGAAGCTCACGGTGGCTGAGACTGAAGCAGAAGGTATTGTCGTGTCCGCACGAGAAACTGCTTCTGCTGAAAAAGCTCGCATCATAAAAGAGGCTGAGGCACGAGCAGTACTAGTTGCAAGTGATGCAGATGCTCGCGCAAAGGAAGCCACAGCAAAGATGCAACGAGAAAGCGAAAAAGATATCGCTCGTATTGCAATTCTTGCAGCTGAGAAAATCCTTAGACAAGCGTAATTCTATGAAAAATCCGTACGCACAAGCACTCTATAACGCAGCTCAAAAAGATGGAGCTGATGCTAAGGACCTTGTCGCACGACTTGTGAAGCTACTTGAAAAGCAAGGTCGCTCAAAGCTTCTTCCTTCAATCTTGCAGGATCTGCAAAGAATTGAAGCACGAAATGCAAAAGTGGATTCTGTTGTAGAAGTTGCTCACGAAAAAGATTCAGCTCACGCTCTCAAAGAAGCAAACGCTCTCGGCATTCACGCCACAAAAACACACACAAATCCCACACTCATTCAAGGCTGGCGAGCAACTGCTCAAGGCAAGTTGTTCGATCGTTCAGCAAAGCGTTCACTTATTGAGCTCTACAGAAATTCAATCGCACACCACTAATTCGCGTCCTTATCACCACTAAAATTTATCACTATGGAAAGCATTATTAAAAAAATCGAACAAGAAATCGCAGCTCTCACACCGACACTTCGTGAGGAAGAAACGGGTGTGGTACGAGCAACCGGAGACGGTATTGCAGAGATTGATGGTCTCGAAGGAGCTGTCATGACAGAAATGGTACTCTTCGATCCGACATTTGATCGCACACTAGAAGAAGCTCTCAAGGACTCTGATCAGATCTACGGTCTCGTTCTGAACCTCGAAGAGGATGGCGTTCGCGTTGTTATTCTTGGTGACTCTTCAAAGGTATACGAAGGAATGCGTGTGCGACGTGTTCCTGCGTTAGCAGGAACAGCTGCCGGCGAGGCGAAAACGGGACGATTGCTTTCTATTCCAGTCGGAGATGAATTGGTGGGACGTGTCGTGAATCCACTTGGTGAGCCAGTAGATGGGAAAGGTCCAATTAAGGGCACAAAGCTTATGCCAATTGAGCGCGAAGCATACGGTGTGATGGACCGTGCTCCTGTTAATGTGCCACTTCACACAGGCATCAAAGCTATCGATGCGATGATTCCAATTGGACGTGGACAGCGCGAGCTTATTATTGGTGATCGCGGTGTAGGAAAGACCACAATCGCAATCGATACAATTCTAAACCAAAAGTCAGAGCCAGAAGCAACACGACCTATTTGTATCTATGTGGCCATTGGTCAAAAGGAATCAAAGACTGCACGTATCGTTGCAGACCTCACCGAGGCAGGAGCAATGGAATACACAATTGTCGTGACTGCTCCAGCATCAAGCCCAGCAGCGTTTCAATTCCTCGCACCTTTCGCTGGTGCAACTATCGGCGAGCACTTTATGGAGCAAGGAAAGGATGCGCTCGTTATCTATGATGACCTCTCAAAGCAGGCAGTTGCATATCGCCAGATGGCACTCCTTCTCCGCCGACCGCCGGGTCGTGAAGCGTATCCTGGAGACGTGTTCTATTTGCACTCACGACTTCTTGAGCGAGCTGCAAAGCTTTCAAAAGAAAAGGGGGGCGGATCACTTACAGCACTTCCAATCATCGAAACACAGGAAGGCGACATCTCTGCATACATTCCAACAAACGTAATCTCGATCACAGACGGACAAATCTTCCTTCTTGCCGACCTTTTCAACAAAGGCCAGCGCCCAGCTATCGATGTTGGAAACTCTGTATCTCGCGTGGGGTCTTCTGCGCAAACAAAGGCGATGAAGAAAGTGTCCGGAAAAATTAAGCTTGAACTTGCTCAGTTCCGCGAACTTGAAGCATTCATGCAGTTCGCATCAGATCTCGACTCAGAGACCAAGAAGCGAATTGATTCTGGTCAGCGAATGACTCAGATGCTTAATCAGCCACAAGGAAAACCTCTCCCATTTGAAGTTGAGTCTGCAGTTATCTTTGCGGCAGTTAATGGATACTTTGATTCATTCGAACCTTCTCAGACAAGTGCTGCTGAGGTCCGTCTTCAGGACTTCCTTCAGCGTGAAGCAAAGGATGTACTAAAGACTATTCGAGACTCAAAGGTAATCGAGGAAGCAACAGAAGCATCGCTTCGCGCTGCGCTTGATAAGTTCGTTGCACGTATGGCACCGAAGACTGAAGCAACTCCTGACGCAAAAGCAGACGTGACTACACTTGAGATGCCCGTAGAAGCAGCAGAGGGAATCGAATCAGCTGAATAAACACACGAAGCATATACACCACAATGGCACTCAAAGACATCAAAGCTAAAATACTTGCAACCAAACGAATGCACACGGTAACGCGTGCTATGGAAGCAGTGTCTGCGGTGAAGATGCGAAAGACTCAGCAGTCTGCATTTGAGGGCCGTGCGTATGCTCGTGCTGCACTTTCAATTCTTGCTCGTCTTTCTGGAAGTCGCGATGTGCAAGGCCATCCACTAACTAAAGCTCGGGAAGTGAAGCGCACAGCGCTCGTTGTGGTAACAAGCGATAAGGGACTCGCCGGCGCATTGAGCAGTGGAGTAATAAAGGCTGCTTTAA